>JAEZUG010000090.1 GCA_023421135.1 Candidatus Cloacimonadota bacterium
AACCAGATCAGCACCGGACTGGAAGGCCAAAGCTTCCTGATCACGGGTAGTCTCTCCCGTCCCCGTGGAGAAATCGAGAACCTCATCCGCAGTCACTCCGGCAAGATTGTGAGCTCTGTGACCAGGAACCTGAACTACCTGGTGGTGGGAGAAAAAGCCGGCTCCAAGCTGGATAAAGCCCGCAAAATTCCAGAGATTAAGATCATCGACGAAACGGAGCTGCTGGCTCTGCTCAAAGGAAATCAAGAATAGTGATACTGAGAAGATACATCCTCAAAGAACACGTCTCTCCCTTCTTCCTCTCTCTTTTGGTGGTAACCTTCATTCTACTGATCGACCGTGTGATGGACCTTTTAAACCTTATCCTGGAAAAGAAGCTGGATGCCTGGACCGTGCTAGATCTCTTTGCCTTGTCTCTGCCCTACATGTTGGCTCTCTCGATACCCATGGCAGTGCTGGTGGCGACGATTCTCGCATTTGGCAGAATGACAGTGGATAGGGAAACCATCGCCATGAAATCCAGCGGCGTGAACGTCTATTCCCTGATCGCTCCACTTCTCTTTGTGGCAGTTCTGCTCACAGGGCTGATGGTCTATTTCAATCATCAGTATCTACCCAATCAGAATCACAAGCTCAAAAACCTGATGGTCAAGATTGCCTATTACAAACCCATGACCATCATCAAAGAAGGCGAATTTACCAATGTGATGGATTACACTATCTATGCCAAGAGCAACGATGAATCCATCCTGGGTGACGTCGTGATCTATGACCGCAGCCAATCCCGCTTTCCCCGTATAGTCTTTGCAGACAAGGGTGAGATCATCCAAATGGATAAAGGTAACAGCCTGCAGATCAAACTCACAGATGGAGAGATGCACGAACGCAACGACCGCGAAGAAGGCAAATACCAGATTCGTCAATTCAAGAGCTTCACTGTCAATATCCGCAATCTCGCCAATAATATGGATTTCTTCGAAACAGGCTACCGCAGCGACAGGGAAATGACCGAAGCTCAGCTCCGCAAAAGCATCAACGACAAAAAGAAGGAATACCTTACTATCGAAGCTGAAAACTCCAAATTGCAAGATCGTCTGGCCGCCACAGAAGCAGAAGCACCCAGCTTTTCCAGAGACAATGAAGTGCGCCGTTTCAAGGTCATGATCCAGATGAATGAAGATCGCATCAAAGACATCCGTGAAAGTATGCTCTCCATGCAGGTGGAATACCACAAAAAGTTCGCCCTCTCCTTCGCCATCATTATCTTTGTCTTGATTGGTATCCCCCTGGGTTTGATGACCCGCACCAGTGGGATCGGCATGGCCTTCTCCGTGAGTTCCGTGATCTTCCTGATCTACTATGTAGCGCTCAATGGAGGCGAACAACTGGCAGATAAAGGCTTGATGTCTCCCTTCCTCTCCATGTGGATATCCAATCTGGTCTTTCTGATTATTGCCCTGCTCCTGATCTACGCTTCCATCAAAGAAAAACACCTCTTTGATCTGCCTCAGATTATGTGGAAGATCAGGAATTGGAAGGCTCGCAAAAACCCCCTTCCGGATGAGATTAGGTACTAGGGAGATAGACTTATGCGTATTATCGATCGTTACATCACCCGTGAATTCCTGAAGACCTACCTCATTATCTTCATGTCCTTTGCTGTGCTCTTTATAGTCATAGACGTGATCGACAATCTTCCCCGCCTAATCCGCAGTGGAGCCAGCACCCAGCAGGCCATGATCTACTATCTGCTGCGTCTGCCCTATCTGATTGTGCTTACCTCACCGGTGACCGTTCTGCTGACAGGGCTTTTTATGATGAACAGCCTTTCCAAGCATAATGAGAGCGTAGCCATCCGGGCAGCCGGAATCAGCATCAAACGTGCCATGCTGCCTCTCTTTATCATCGGCTTTCTCATCAGCCTGGGGATTGCTGTGATAGGAGAGTACCTACTACCCTTTGCGGAATCCACCCGATCCTATGTGTATAACGTCCAGATCAAAGGTGAGGAACCGGACGACCAGATGCTCAAAGCCCGCATCCATTATCGTGGGCAAAAGGGCGAGCTCTATTACTTTGGTTTCTTTGACGGATACAAAAACACCCTACGTATCATCGACCTCACCAAAGTAGATGAGAAGACTAACCAAATTACCGAACACATGACCGCATCCTCCGCCTCATGGAAAGATGGCAAATGGATTCTGGAAGATTGTGAACATAGACGCTTCAAAGATGGAAAACAGATCTTTTGGAAGCATTATCCCCGCACTGATCTGGCTTTTTTGGAAGTGGAACCCAAAGACTTTGTGAGAATCACCAAGAAGACCTTGAGTCTGAACTTCATGGAGCTGCGCGACTACATCGGCAGACTGAAGAAACTGGGAGACCCCAGCTTCAAAGAAGAGGTCGATCTGCATATGAAGGTTTCCTTCCCGCTTACAAACCTGATAGTGATCTTCTTCTTTATCCCTATTGCCACAACAAACGTCCGTAGCAAAGGCAGGGGCTGGATCTTCATGCTAGGATTGGTGGTCTGTTTTGCCTATCTCATTGTGGTGAGAGTGATCCAAAGCCTGGGCTACAATGCTATCATCCCACCCATTTGGGCAGCCTGGCTTCCCAACGTGGTCTTTACTCTTCTGGGTTTTGCTTTCCTTCGCAAGGCAGAAATATGAGACAGACAAGCTCTTAGCACACCTACTGAGTTCTTTAGCCATAACCTACTATAGGATAAGCTATTCCTTAGCTTTCGTTAAAGAATCGCTAAGGGATCGTTAAGGAGTTGCCAAAGAATCGAGTGAGGGCGCAAGGAGAGATGATGCTGGTGAAGTGTTTGAGTGGTGACGTCGTGACGTGGGGACGTGGGGCCGTGGGGCCGTGGGGACGTGTATTGGCGCTTACCAAAGCGCCACCATCCCGGAACCACGCGAAGTGTAGTGGCGCTCTCTGAGGCGCTACAACCCGGAACCACGCGAAGTGTAGTGGCGCTCTCCGAAGCGCCACAACCCGGAACCCCGCTTTAGTGGGGTTTGGGGCAAGTACCACTTAACGTCATTGCGCGCCACCACCCAGCACCACGTACCGTCATTCTTGAGACCGGGGTCATCGCCAAACCGCTTGCGGTTTGGTGGGGTGGGAACGAGACTGTGTGAAAAGGAGCAGAATGTCCCTAGGTAGCCAGAAAGTCCGGAACGAAGTGGAGGACGCTGAATATAGCCCAGGACGCAGTCCTGGGGACCAGGCAAAGATATATTTCTTCGTAAAAAGCTCCCGCCCATACCTTTGAGCGCTCACGCTCAAAGGTATGGGCGGGAGCTAATATGTTCCCACGATTGCGCAACCCGAAAGTCCCAGGACTGCGTCCTGGGCTATATTCAACGCCCTCCGGGCTGATACAAGTGTTTTCGCACAGTCTCCTTCGCAGGAATGACATAAGGTAAACACTGGGGAGTAATGGGAGTACTCTGGCGGTTTATTCTCAGCATTGCTGGGAACTTATAATTATTCAATAGTCTTTATCTGATAAAAGTCCCGTTCTCCAGTTCGTCAAAGGCGTCCTTGATCTCACCGGGGGTATTCATCACGATCGGCCCTCTCCAGGCAATGGGTTCATGCAAGGCTTTCCCACTACAGAAGAGCAATTTGGCACTTGAGTCCAGAGTATGAAGCTTGATTCCAGGGCCATTATCAAAGAGCACCACCTGATGTTTGTGCAGGAGTTTATCCTTGATCACCACTTCTCCCTCATAGCAATAGATAAAGGCGGTGTATTCTATTGGAGTGGGTATCACGAATTCAGTCCCGGATTCCAAGCGAATATCCCAGTATTGGGGGTCAATCATGATGTCTTCGACAGGGCCTTTGACTCCCTGGTATTCACCACAGATCAGCTTCAGAAGTACTCCCTCGGCTGCCTGTAGCGTTGGTATCTGCCCGGCTTTGATATCCTGATAGCGGGGTGGCATCATCTTATTTGAGGCAGGCAAATTTGTCCAGAGCTGAAAGCCATACATCCTTCCCTGAGTATCAGGCTTGGGCATTTCCTGATGTATAATGCCGCTCCCGGCGGTCATCCATTGGATATCTCCCTTGCCAATGGTGCCTTTGTTGCCGAGGCTGTCTTCATGCTCTGCATAGCCTTCCAAAAGATAAGTAATCGTTTCAATTCCTCTGTGCGGATGCATAGGAAAACCGGCCAGGTAGTTGTTGGGATCGTCGTTGCTGAAATCATCCAACATCAAGAAGGGATCAAATGCAGGTTTGTTATGATAGCCAAAGATTCGGTTCAGAGCAACTCCGGCACCGTCTCTCACCGGCATGGCATCAAGGATCAATCGTATCTCTCGCATATTCACCTCTTTTTGATTGCAGTACTGCCTATAATCTAGATGATTACCAAGACTATGCCAATAGTTACTTTGAACGGAATAGCAAAAAGGGGGATTTCTCCCCCTTGTATATCGTTGTATGGTTGTTTTTTTACTTAATAATACGAGTGCCAGTCTTACCTGCAAAGGCATCCACAATTCTGTCTATTGAGGTAATCAGGACTTCCTTTCCACCACGTTCGATAAAGTCTATCGCTGCAAGAATCTTTGGACCCATGGAACCGGCAGGGAACTGTTTGTCTTCATAATGGCGTTTGGCATCGGTTACTGACAGGACGTCCAGATCTTCTTGATTCTGTTTTCCGTAGTTGATGGAGACCTTGTCCACTCCGGTCAGGATTACAAAGAGATCAGCTTCGATCTCCAGAGCCAGGAGGGCAGAAGCAAAATCCTTATCGATCACGGCATCGACGCCTTCCAACGAACCATCAGCTTCCACATAGACCGGGATGCCACCACCGCCAACTGCTATGGCGATGTTGCCGGAATCAACTATGCTCTTGATGATGCTTGCCGGAATGATCTCCTTTGGCATAGGAGAAGGAACCACTCTGCGGTAACCCTTGCCGGAATCTTCTTTCAAGGTCCAGCCCAGGCTACGGGTGAGTTCATCGGCTTCTTCTTTGGAGTAATAGGTGCTTCCCACGTATTTGGTGGGATTCAGCATGGAGGGATCGTTTTTATCCACCACCACCTGGGAGATGATGGTGATAACGTCTTTTTTGATGCCATTACGTAGCAGGCAATTCTGCAGGCTTTGCTCGATCATATAGCCCATAGTGCCTTCTGTGGCTGCATTCAACACTCCCAAAGGCAGAGGGGCAAGCCCTTCCTTCTCTCCGGCTTCCTGTTGTCGCAGAAGGTTACCCACTTGCGGTCCGTTTCCATGCGTGAGAGCTAAAGCATAGCCCTGAC
Organism: Candidatus Cloacimonadota bacterium; assembly: GCA_023421135.1. Classification (GTDB taxonomy): domain Bacteria; phylum Cloacimonadota; class Cloacimonadia; order Cloacimonadales; family Cloacimonadaceae; genus PHBP01. The sequence continues at coordinate 5,307 of JAEZUG010000090.1, forward strand.
TGATCAGTTCCACGACTCCACCCAGAGAGTCTCTGGTGTTTTTGAATTGCTCCGTGATGGTACCTTTTTCACCGGCTTTGATGATGGCATTACCGCCCAGAGCAAGAACGGCTGTCTTCTTCAATTTAACCTCTTACTTTTCATAGGGATTACTTTGTTCAGCTAAAACGGGCAGACACTAAGGTCTGCCCGTCGGCATATAATCTATAGTGATTATTTCTTTTTCTTGATGTCTTTGAGGACGTCTGCGATGGTGGGCTTGCCGATCTCTTGAAGCTCGTACTGCACTTGGCAGGCGGGCTTCTTGATCTTCACGATGCGACGAAGGTCGATCGGAGTGGCAATCACGACAGAATCGCATTCTGTGCTATTGATGGTCTTCTCAAGGTCTTTGATCTGCTTAGCGCTGTAACCCATGGCAGGAAGCAGAACTCCAACTTCAGGATACTTCTCAAAGGTTTCTTTGATTTCGCCAACGGCCCATTCGCGAGGATCGACCAGTTCAGCACAACCATACTTTTCAGCAGCGATGACGCCGGCACCATAGGCCATTTCACCGTGGGTGAGGGTGGGACCGTCTTCCACGACGAGCACTCTCTTGTCCATAATCATCTCGGGATGATCCACAAAGAGCGGTGAGGCAGCTTCGATGATAGTGGCTTTCTTGTTGATGGAACGGACGTTCTCACGCACTTCCTGGATATCAGCAAGGTCAGCACTGTCGATCTTGTTGATCACAACGACGTCTGCCAGATGCAGGTTGGTCTCGCCGGGATAGTAGGAAATCTCGTCGCCGGGGCGATGAGGATCGACCACGACGATATTGATCTGCTTATCAGAGCAATAGAATGGGGTGTCGTTGTTTCCGCCGTCCCAAATGATGACGTCGGCTTCTTTCTCGGCTTCGCGGACGATGGCTTCATAATCCACGCCGGCATAGATCACGCTACCCATCATGATATGGGGCTCGTACTCTTCCATTTCTTCGATCGTGCATTTGTGCTTCTTGAGGTCTTCCAAGGTTGCATAACGTTGAACTTTCTGAGCAACGAGATCACCGTAAGGCATGGGGTGACGGATGGAGACGACCTTCAGCTTTTGAGCTTTGAGGGCCTTCACGACTGCACGGGTGGTTTGGCTCTTGCCACAACCAGTACGGGCAGCACAGATAGTGACCAACGGCTTGGTGGTTTTGACCATGGTGTTGGCAGTTCCCATCATCATGAAATCGGCACCAGCGGCATTGACCATGGCACCCTTATTCATCACTACTTCGTGAGGTTGATCACTATAGGCAAAGACCACGAGATCCACATTGTTTTTCTTGATCAGTTCTACGACGTCAGATTCGGGATGAATCTTGATTCCCTTGGGATAAAGCTTTCCAGCCAGTTCGGCAGGATACTTCTTGTCGTCGATTCCAGGAATCTGTGTAGCTGTAAAGGCTACGACTTCATAATCTTTGTTATCGCGGAAGAAGACGTTGAAATTGTGAAAGTCACGTCCCGCAGCGCCCATGATAATAACCTTGCGTTTCATTGTAACTCCTTGATTTATATTGATTTGTTCTATTACTCTCAACTTTATAGTCTTAGCTTAAACGTCAAGGAGAATTTTTCTTTGATGTACCCTGTGATATCTAGCGAGTGACAAGAACCGCTCTTTACCTACCTTCCCATGTCAGTTCCCAGAAATCTCTTGACCGCTCCCCCAGCTTTTCTGTTTTGGGTAACAAATGGATACTTATGATGACAAATGATTTAACTGCGAAGAAGCGTTGCCTGGCCCTCTTTTCCGGAGGCTTGGACAGTATTTTGTCCGTTGTTTGGATGACAAAACTGGGTTATGAAGTGATACCCATCACCTTCAGCACTCCCTTCTTCCCCACCGATAAAGCCAAGGTCTCCGCCGAGCTCAACGGCCTCAATCTCGTTGTGCGGAACATCCTGCCGGAACACCTTGTGATGCTGAAGAATCCGCGCTATGGCTTCGGCCGCAACGCCAACCCCTGCATCGATTGTCACGCTCTGATGATCTCCCTGGCCGGGGCTCTATTACCAGAATACAACGCCGGCTTCATCATCACCGGCGAAGTGCTGGGACAGCGTCCAATGTCGCAGACCAGACGCTCTCTCACCACAGTCGCCAAGCTCTCTGGCTATGAAGATCTCGTGGTGCGCCCTCTCTCTCAACAGCTTTTGGAGGACAGTCTCCCCATTCGCGAAGGCTGGATCAAAAAGGAAGCACTGCTCAGCATCAAAGGACGCAGCCGAAAGACTCAGATATCCCTGGCAAAAGAACTTGGCGTGGTTTCCTATCCCGCTCCCGGAGGAGGCTGTTTGCTCACCAATCCAGATTACTCTCTGCGCATCCGTGACCTTCTGGAGCATGATTATACCAGTTCCACGGAGATCGAATTGCTCAAATATGGCCGCCATTTCAGGATCAGTCCCGGGCTCAAGCTCATCCTGGCCCGCACCGGCAAGGAAATGGAAGAAGCTTATAACAAGTTTCCAGATCAATACTTTATGCGCAGCCTATCTCACTCCGGCCCCTGGGCCATCCTGCGGGGAGAAAGCTTTACAGAAGAGGATCTGCAGCTTGCTGCCAATATCCTCCTCAGCTATTGCGCCAAAGCCCCCGAAAACGCCCCCGTCGTTTGGGGTAAAGCCACCAGATTTGACCATGAGATAAATGCCACCAAGCTCCCCAGAGAAGCTTTCCTGCCCCTCTTGCTCAGCACCGACAAGGAGATTAAATGCTAAAGATAGAAGCACATGTGCTATTGGAAACCTTTGGAACCAATACCTGGCTCCTCTATGGAGACACCTGCAAAGAAGCCCTGCTGATCGATCCCTCGATGCCCTCAGAGCCCCTGCTCAAGCGGATCAAAGACTTGGGTCTCAAGGTGAAATACATCATCAATACCCACGGTCACGGCGATCACATCGGCGGCAACAAATGGTTCAAAGACCATCTTGGTTGCCCGCTCGCCATCCACCGTCTCGATGCTGCCATGCTGCTGGATAATCGTAAGAACTTCAGCCTCTATATGGATAGCCCCGTCGAGCCCGTGGCTGCAGACCTAATCCTGGAAGACGGCATGGAGCTGGACTTCGCTTCCCGCAAGTTGAGGATCATTCATACCCCGGGACACACCCCTGGTTGTATCTGCCTGCTGGTGGAGAAGTTCCTCATCAGCGGCGACACCCTCTTCGAGCAAAGCATCGGTCGCACCGACTTCCCCGGCGGCAGCCACGCCGATATCATCCACTCCATCAAGACTAAGCTTTACATTTTGGACGACGATACCATCGTCTATCCCGGACACGGTCCGCGCACCACCATAGGCTTGGAAAAAGCCAGCAATCCTTTTATCAGATAGGAGATACAGCATGACCCACGATCTCGTTCTAATCCTCGACTTCGGTTCACAATACACCCAACTCATTGCCCGCAGCATCCGCAAGATGAATATCTACTGCGAGATCCACCCCTATAACCTCTCTGATGAGGAGCTCAGAAAGCTTGCTCCCAAAGCTCTGATCCTTTCCGGCTCACCCGCCAGCCTCACCCAGGAAAATCCACCCCTGCCCTCTCCCCTGATCTGGTCTCTGAATATCCCCGTCCTGGGCATCTGCTTCGGAATGCAGCTTGTGGTGGATCACTTTGGCGGCAAGGTTGGCCACGCCGAACGCAAAGAATACGGCTCCGCGACACTGCAGGTGCAAAGGCATCAAGGCCTCTTTAAGGAATTGAAGCCAGAGGAAAGCATCTGGATGAGCCACGGCGATTCCATCTCCTCCCTCCCCGCCTGTTTCGAAGTTCTGGGCACCACAGCCAATTCTGCCTATGCTGCTCTAAAGCACAAAGATAAAGATATATACGCCATACAGTTTCATCCTGAGGTTGAACACAGCCCCTGTGGAGACCTGATCTTCAAGAACTTCCTGGTTGATATCTCCGGTCTCAGAGCCGATTGGACACCCGATTCTTTCATTGATGAATCCATTCGCAAGATACAGGAACTGGTTGGCGACCAGCAGGTTATCCTTGGTTTGAGCGGAGGAGTGGATTCTTCCGTCGCTGCTGCTCTGATCTACAGTGCCATCGGCGACCGTCTCATCCCCATTTTCGTGGATAACGGCCTGATGCGTTACCAGGAAGCCAAGCGAGTGCAAGAGAACTTTGCCGGCCTTCCCGGCTTCAATATCCGCTATGTGGATGCCTGCGAGCTCTTTCTTTCCCGCCTGGATGGCATCAGCGATCCCGAGAAAAAACGCAAAATCATCGGCAATGCCTTCATCGAAGTCTTCGAGGCCGAAGCTCACAAATACCACAATGCCAAGTGGCTGGCGCAGGGAACCCTCTACCCGGACGTGATAGAAAGCGTTTCCTTCAAAGGCCCTTCCGCCACGATAAAAAGCCATCACAACGTTGGTGGCCTGCCCGAAAAGATGAATCTCAAGCTCTTGGAACCGCTCCGGGAGCTTTTCAAAGATGAAGTGCGTGCCGTGGGCGAACAGCTTGGCCTGCCCCACCTCCTGGTGCATCGCCATCCCTTCCCCGGACCTGGCCTGGGCGTCCGCATCCTGGGTGAAATCACTGCTCAGAAGGTTCACCTGCTTCAGCTTGTGGATGAAGTCTTCATCTCGGAACTGATCTCCAGCGGTCTGTATTATAGCACCTGGCAAGCCTTTGCCGTGCTGCTGCCCGTGCGCACCGTTGGCGTTATGGGAGATGAGCGAAGCTATGACTACGTTTGTGCCCTGCGCGCTGTGAATAGCGTTGATGGCATGACTGCAGACTGGACAGAACTGCCCTTTGACTTCCTGAAACGTGTCTCCAGCCGCATCAGCAACGAAGTGAAAGGCATCAATCGCGTGGTCTATGACATCAGCTCCAAACCGCCTTCAACCATTGAGTGGGAGTGACTGGACAGAGACAAGTGACAAGTGACGAGTGACGAGAGATTCTGTGTGGAGCCGGGTGACTAAAGAGTTTCTAACAAGGATTTATGGATTGAAGGATTGAAAGGAAAGAAATCTGTGCAAATTTGCTCAATCCGTGTAAATCAGCGTTCTATAATCCTGTGATTCCGTTCAATCTGTGAGACCATTGCACATGCCGCAAAACCAGGCGAGTATTAGTACTTACCTCTCTGCTCTGCGTATCGTCATTCCTGGGAAGGCAGGAATCCATACACTTGTTAACCAGATGTAGAACAACGGGTTGTAGAACCCATGGATTCCTGCGGTCGCAGGAATGACATAATGTAAACATTAGGTGGTAATGAGTGTACCTTGACGGATTATCGCGGAATTTCTGGAAACGGGTTATTATTCAATAGTCCCAGAGTTCTATTCTATTGATCTCTTTTTTTCTGCCATCCGCGTTCTATTAGCCCTATCCCGTTGATCCCTTCGTTCCAGTCATCTGCGTTCTATACTGCTCACAATATATCTATCCCTCAGATTATTATAGGCTTGCCCGAGATTGTGCTTGACATCCTTTGTGGCACTATCCGGAATTGTAACAGTACTCAATAAAGTAATATTCTAGAAGGAGTCTTTACTATGTTCAAGCTCGCAAGAATCTTTACTGCACTGGCTTTGGGGCTTATATTGATGAGCTGCTCGAATCCCACCGATCCCCCGTTTGACCTCTATGGTTCCTTCGAAAATCTTACCACACACGCAGACTGGTGTCTTATGTTTACTCCCGAAAATGAAGCTGAATCAAAAGGACGCATCAACTATTTGATTTCTTTTAATAGCATTGACCCAGTTGATGAGCTCAGTACAGGTCACCCCGGTCTTCTATACATAGATGGAAAACGGATAGAACTAACTTTTCTGGATGCTGACTTTGGAGTCTCTGCTGAAGGTGCAATCCGGAAGACACCAAACTCCGTGATTCAGATAAGTTTCCACGATCCAGAAACTCAGGTTGTAAGACATCGATCCAGCTTGAGACTACTCGATCA
>JAEZUG010000094.1 GCA_023421135.1 Candidatus Cloacimonadota bacterium
ATACAACTCAACGCCGAACTTGTCTTTGCACTTGATGATAATCTCACTAACATGCAAGGGCTTCCTCTCACTCTTAAGTAGTTGATAGACATACTCTACCTGTGATATACGCTTCTCATTGTCATCTGAGGTCGGTAAAGGTTCGCCTTTCATCGCCTCTCTGATAGCTCTCAGCTGAGCCTTAAGCTTAAGTTCTTCCACTTCCAGAATAGCTTGACGGATATCTTCGTCTTTCATGTTGGACTCCTTATATCAGTTTGGAGTCATTATTAAAACAAGAGTAGGTATGTCAAGAACTATTTTAACAATCTACACAAAATGTCCAAACTCCAGACGGTGGTTGAAACCACCGCCTGCCGTCTGGAAACCCTGGCGGGTTAAAATGCTGTTCAACAACTCGATCTGGCACGATGGTTGAAACCACCGCCTGCCGTCTGGAAACCCGTTAAAACGGGTTAGGAGGTGTTGTATGGTCAGGGTTGCTGGGATATGTCAAGACGCGCTGGGTATAGAACTAGAATTCATCGTTTTCTAGCCAGACTACAGGTCCCGTCATTCCGGGAATTCCGGGGTCCCCAAACCTTCACATCCCTGACTACATGTCCCATCATTCCGGGAATTCCGGGGTCACCAAACCTTCACCTCCCAGACTACACATTCCGTCATTCCGGGAATTCCGGGGTCCCCAAAGCCGAACGGAGAGAGGCTTTGGGGTAGAATTGCCCGGAATCCAGTAAGACTATGCCAATAGTACCGCGGTATCACTCAAGCAGAGTCTTTCCAATAGTGGATGAACAAGCTCCGTGGATTCCTGACTAGTTGTTTCAAACCGCTGCGCAGGATTGAAACAACTCTCAGGAATGACGGATCGTGGGGCTGGGTGGTGGAGTTTCAGGTTTTTGCTTTGGTGATGACGAAGTATTGGCGTAGCAATTCCTCCCAGTCTATGCATACCGACATAGCCCGGAGGGCGAAAGATCATAGCGAGGGTGCGAAGCGCAGCGGAGCCCCTCGTTTTTTGTACAGTGCTTCCGTAAAAATAATCAACCCCCCACCCCATTGGAAAGCGCTGCTTTCCAATGGAGTGGGGGGTTGTAAAAAAGAAGATTGATACACCGCTCCTTTCGAGGGGCTCCGCTTCTTTTCCCCATCAAACCGTATGCAGTTTGATGGGGAGCCAGAAGCTCTGCACCCTCGCTATGATCTTTCGCCTCTGCAAGGCTCCCCTCCGGCAGAACTTCCCGACTAAAGCCTGAACAAGCTCCGTGGATTCCTGACTAGTTGTTTCAAACCGCTGCGCAGGATTGAAACAACTCTCAGGAATGACGGATCGTGGGGCTGGGTAGTGGAGGGTAATGACGTGAAGTGGAGATTGCCTCAAACCCCGCCCTGCGGGGTGGCATCTGCGGAGCCCATAGTGAAGGCGCAGCCTGAACTATGGGTAATGGCGGTATGAACGGATTGCTGAAAAAGGAAATCCCCACCCCTATCCGAAGCGCAGAGCGCTTCGGATAGGGGTGGGGATTGATAATAGAATGTGTTCTTTGGCTCCACTGACCCACGGTTCGCTACGCATCACCGTGGGCTCCGCAGATGTCACCCCACTAAAGCGGGGTTCCGCATGACAGCAATCCGAGCAATATATGATCCGAGTTAACTAGCAAAAAGACTATACTTCTACCATGAACCAACCATCGGACTTGGTCATTTGAAGTTTTAGCGACTAGAATTGAACCGTCAGAGAGTATTGATTAACAAAACTTGATTAAATGACTTCCCTTGGCTTTAACCCATGAAAGAGAGAACAGCAGATTCCTCCCTCCCGGAATCCGATATAATCTCCGGATTCCTGCTTGACAGATTTGGGAAAGTCCAAAAGCTAAGCTCGAGAGATAAGTGGAGAGAATTATGTCCTTTGTGCATTTGCATAATCACAGCCAATACAGTCTTTTGGATGGAGCTTGCCGGGTTGACCGCATGATCAAGCTGGCTCTGGAATACCAGATGCCTGCAGTAGCGATCACGGATCATGGCAATCTCTATGGTGCCATAGACTTTTACAGACAAGCCAAGAAAGCCGGTATCAAGCCCATTGTGGGCATCGAAGCCTACATCATCAATGGCGATATCTGCAGCGATGAATCCAAAAACGAGACCCGTCACCACCTCATCCTTCTGGCCATGAACTACGATGGCTATCGTAATCTGATGAAGCTCTCCTCCCGCTCTTTCATCGATGGCTTTTATTACAAGCCCCGCATCTCCAAAGCCCTGCTGGAACAGCATAGCGGAGGCCTGATCTGCCTTTCTGCCTGCATCAAAGGCGAAATCCCCTCCTTACTATACAACGAACGCCAAAAACAAGCCAGGGAAACTGTGGAATGGTTTAAGAACATCTTTGGCGATCGCTACTATCTCGAAATCCAGGATCATGGGCTGGAAGCGGAACACAAGGTGATGCCGGAAGTGATCAAGCTGGCCAGAGAAACAAATACGCCTCTGGTTTTGACCAACGACTGCCACTATCTGCATCAGGCAGATTCCGAAGCCCACGACATTCTGCTCTGCATCCAGACGGGAAAAACCTTTAATGATCCGGCTCGCATGCGCTACAATACAACTCAGCTCTATTTCAAGAGTCCCGAGGAGATGGCCGGGTTGTTTCCGGAAGTTCCGGAAGCCTATGCCAATACTCTGGCCATCGCCGAGCGGATAGATCTGGAGCTGCGTTACGATAAGTTCCTCTTGCCCGAGATTGAGACTCCTCCGCAGTTTAACAGCATGAGCGCTTATTTGAAAGCTATGTGCTACGAAGAGGCAGAAAAGCGCTACAACGGGATGAGCCCAGAGATTAGAGAACGGATCGATTATGAGCTTGGGGTGATCAACCGCATGGGCTTTGATGGCTATTTCCTGGTAGTGAAAGACCTCATCGATAATGCCCGGAAGCAGGATGTACCGGTGGGTCCCGGACGTGGTTCCGCGGCTGGTAGTATTGTGGCATATCTTTTGGATATCACTCGCATAGACCCGATCAAATACAGTCTGTTTTTCGAGCGCTTCCTGAATCCTGAGCGCATCGGCATGCCGGATATTGATATCGACTTCTGTGCCCAGGGCAGATCCAAAGTGATCGACTATGTGGTGCAAAAATACGGCCGGCAGAGCGTGACCCAGATCATCACCTTCGGCACTCTGGGAGCCAAATCCGTGATCAAAGACGTAGCCAGAGTTCTCTCTGTTGCAGCCTCCGAGGCAAATGCGCTCACCAAGCTGATTCCCGGAAATGCCAAATCCCTGGAAGAGGCTTATCGCAATAACAAAGAATTCTCCGATGCCATCAATGCCAATGAGCTCTATCAGAGCATCTATAAATTCAGTTTGGTACTGGAAGGTTTGATCCGGCAGATTGGCATCCATGCCGCAGGTTTGGTGATTGCACCAGGTGATCTGACGGATTACGTGCCTCTGGCCTGCAGTGTTCAAAAGGGTGGAGATAATGCCGTTTTGGTGCAGTATGAAGGCAAGTGGCTGGATGATCTGAAGATGCTCAAGATGGATATCCTGGGGCTGAAGACTCTTACGATAATAAAGAAGTGTATAGCTCTGGTGAGAGACAGCCACAAGGTTGAGCTTGATATAGAGAAGATACCTCTCACAGATAAGAAGGTCTTCGCACTGCTTTCCAAGGGTGAAACCAAAGGTGTATTCCAGTTTGAATCTGACGGCATGACCAAATACCTGATGGATCTGAAGCCCAATAAATTTGAAGATCTGATCGCCATGGTGGCGCTCTACCGTCCGGGTCCCATGCGCTTCATCGATACCTATATTGCCCGTAAACACGGTCGGGAGAAAGTGCGCTACGAGCATCCTCTGGTGGAGAATGCCCTGAAAGAAACCTATGGAGTCACGGTGTATCAGGAACAGGTGATGCAGATCTCCCGCGAGATGGGAGGTTTGAGCGGTGCGGATGCTGATACTCTGCGTAAAGCCATGGGTAAAAAGAACATGGATCTGATGCAGAAGTTTGAGCAGAAGTTCTATGAGGGAGCCTCAGGCAAAGGAGTGGATCAGGCAGTCTTCAAGAAGATCTGGCTGGAATGGCTGGACTTCGCCGAATATGCTTTCAACAAAAGCCATGCCACTTGTTACGCTCTGGTAGCTTATCAAACAGCCTATCTCAAGGCCTATTATCCTGTGGAATTCATGGCAGCTCTGCTCTCTCTGGAAGATGATCCCGGCAAAATTCCCAGCCTGATCGAAGTTTGCCGCAGCATGGGCATCAAGATCATTCCACCCAATATCAACCGCAGTATGGACGAGTTTTCGGTGCACGGCAAGGAAGTTCTGTTTGGCCTGAGAGCCATCAAGAACCTCGGTGAAGCTGCCATTGAGGCCATCATTGAGGACAGAGAGGCACAAGGACCATATTCCAATCTCTTTGAATTCTGCTCCCGTCTGGATAGTACTGCTGTGAACAAAACCACCCTGGAAAGCCTGATAGCCAGCGGAGCCATGGATGAACTGGAGGGTGAACGCAGCCAGAAATGGGCAGCGATCGAACAAGCCCTGAGTTTTAGCAGCGGAGAGCAGCGCGACCGTAAACGCGGTCAAACCTCACTCTTTGACCTGATTATAGATGAAGAAGAGGATTTCAACCCGCCACTACCCATGGAAACTCCCTGGACCTATCTGCATAAACTGGAGCGCGAGAAGGAGGTTTTGGGCTTCTATATCTCCGGGCATCCACTCAATGAATACACTGCTACGATCAAGTATTTGAGCACCAGTAATTCTCAAGGTGCCAAGGCTCGTAATGGGGACGAACTTATCCTGGCAGGAATTGTGACTGCCATATCCAAGAAGAAGGATAGCAAGGGCAATCCGATCGCTTTTGTGGAGTTTGAAGACCTCTATGGAAAGTTTGAAGTGCCTCTATTCAACCGGGATTATGCCAAGTTTTCCGGATCAATCACGGTGGGGCAGCTTTACTTTGTGTTTGGCAACCGCAGCGGATACAATGGCAATGATGATGGTGTCCTGCGCCTGATGCCGGATATGATTGTATCTTTTGATGAACTTCCCAATGTGCTGTTTGGCGAGATCCGGCTCAGTATGCCGGTGAAGGAGCTCAATGCAGAGTTTAATAGCCTGTTAGTCAGAAAGCTGATGAAGCACAAGGGAGGCTTTAAGCTTCTGCTCCATCTGGAAGATCAGGACAACCCTCTGGGCTTCAATTTTGAGGCGCAGGAGTCCTTCTTCCCCACCAATGGATTTCTGGCCTGGCTGGAAGAGAAACAGATAGGCTTTAGCCTGAAAGTAGGTAATAGTGCCAAGAATTCTTAGTCTGGCATTACTGCTGCTGAGTATTGGCCTCCTGTGTGGCCAGGAATTAGTCTTTGAGCAGTATCCACATCAGACGGATTTTCTGCTGCTTATTCCCTACAACAGCATCAATTTTAGGGCTGGGACTACTGAATCGGTCTATCAACTGTCCATCAACCTCCGTAATTCCAGAGGACGCTCAGTTTACAGCCGAAGCTCTCAAATCACCTTTCCCAAAAGAGAGTGGCTGAAAGATACAGCTATACCGTACAACTTCAGTCAAGACCTGGCTCCCGGCTCATATCAGATGCAGATCCGGCTGAGAAACAGATCTGTCGGAGGAAATCTGGAGCTGCAGAGGCAATTCCGGATCAGCAACACCGGCACTGAAAGAGGCCAGGCTTATATTTATGCCAGGCGGGAAGATATCACTTTCATCCCTTCAGTTATTCCCGAGCTCAGTTCACTTGAATCTCTGGAGCTGCGGCAGAGCTTCCTGGTGCAGCCGGATAGCGTTGATGTCTTCTCTGGCACATCCAGGCTTACAGTCCATCAACCGCAATCTCCTTTGGCACTGGATTTGAGGGAACTGCTCCTTTCTTCGCAGGAGAGCCCGCTGCGGATAGTATTTTATGAAGAGAACATCCGCTATAGCATGGATGCCTTCCTGTATAGCCAGTGGTTTGCTTATGGTCAGAGCTATAGCTTGAGAGACCAGATCAATCAGCTTCGATATATAGCCACCCAGAACGAATGGCAAGTGCTGCGGCAAGTATCGCGAGATCAATTGGCAGATGCAATAGAGCAGTATTGGACATTGCACGATCCCAGCCCGGGAACCTTGCGAAATGAGACCAGGGAGCTGTTTTACCTACGAGTAATGACAGCAGATGAGAGATACACGATCCACAGCCGTTTGAAGGGCTGGCGCTCCGATCGTGGCAGGATTTATATCAAGTATGGAGAACCAGACGAAATCCGGGCAGAGCCTTTGCCGCTGGATTCTCCGCCGTATGTGATTTGGCAATATTATACCGAGAATCTGCAATTTGTCTTCGTGGATGAAGGCGGATTTGGCAGATACACTCTGAGGAATACAGAAGATGAATACTAAGAAGGCTTTACTTTGCAGCATGCTGGTCTTGTTGACCGGTATCATCTGGGCGAATACCCTGAGTATGTTTGTGGAAGCGCACCGGTATTTGGACAGGAATCTGAATAATATGGTCTTGTTGGACTATCAGATCCCCTACCGCTCGCTAACTTTTTTAGCCCAACATGGAGGTTTTTTTGCAGAGGTGTCGATTTCTGTCAACATCTCGAACGCTGATAGTGTTGTTTTTTCACAGGAGTATGTGGACAACGTGGGAATCAGGAACAGGATTGATGCTGGTTCTACCCGAAAGTCTTATCTGAACAGGCTTAGTTATGCTCTGCCTGGAGGAGATCTCCGCTTGATCTTCAGTGTTGCGGATAGGAATTCAAACCATACCTTCAGCAGGACGATAGAACTCCCTGCTCTGCCTCAGAATGCTCTCTTGAGCGATCTTGAGCTCAGCAGTCAGGTGCAGGCAGACAGCACTCAGTATCTAAACCAGTTTCGCCGGAAAGGAGTGCTCTACAAAAGCGAGCCCTCCGGTCTCTTTAATGTGGCAGAGACAGACTTCCTGCACCTCTATTTTGAGGTTTACTCAAATCCTGAAGACCGGGAAGAGACTGCTTTTCTTACTGTAGATGTGGAGAAGGGAGATTCACTGGTGATCGATATGTTTAATGATTTGAACCTTGCTTCAAACATCGAAGGCATCACTCTGCGCATCCCTTTAAGGGATTTGCCGGCAGGAGCTTACAATGGTGTCGTGGCTCTGGTTCTGGGCGAGCGGGAGGAGCTGAGGCGCTTTCAATTTGCTGTTCAGGAAGAGGTGGATACCTATATCTTCCTGATGCCTGATCCAGAAGAGGAAGTCCGCTTAATCCGTTACTTCATTGGTAACCGTGTACCCTCAGACTGGGCGGGGATGAGCCTTCCGGCTAAACGTAACTTCATCAGTAGTTTCTGGGCTGAACAAGCGGGTAGAATGCAGACCACAGTGAGTGATGCTATTGAGCAGATTCGCCAGAGAGTGGAGTATTGCAATGCCAGGTATTCTCACTTCCAGCAGGGCTGGACGACCGATCCCGGGAGAATCTATATTCGCAATGGCGCTCCGGATGAGATAGAGAATGGGGAGAGTTCAGACGAGACCCGTTTTGTCCGTAAAGATTACCAGATATGGAAATACCGCAGTCGCCCCAACGCCGTTTATCTCTTTGTGGATATGCAGATGTCGGGTAACTTTCGGCTGCTGTATGTGAATAATGATCCGATGGAAAGTAGTAACCCAGCCTGGCAGGATTACCTGGGTGAAGACTTCGATCTGTCGAAATTGAGCAACTAGTAATCCAAGACTGGCAGAAAAGCGTCGATAAAGTGCTTGACAGAATAGTCATTGTCTTTTGCATTGAAGAAGACGACGATGATGTCAAAGCGTGTTTGCAAATTGCTCAGATCTGGATTTGAGTTAATATATAAAAGTGCGGTTTTACTAATCTTCTTTTGCTTTGGGTATGAAACATTCCCCAGAGCTGAGCTTATAGAGTGATAGGAACGGGTCTTGACTTCTACAAAAACCAGGGTGTTCCCGGTTCTTGCGATGATGTCGATCTCTCCCGTTTGCCGGCGATAGTTATGGGATAGTATCTGATATCCTTTGGATTTCAGATGCACTTGCGCAATACGTTCTCCGGTTTCGAACAGTTCTTTCTTATTTGGTATATCCATAAGCGCAAGAAAAAGCTTGACGCATATGCGGTCAACGATAATCTAGAATAACAATAAAATCTACACCGAAAGGTGGAGGGAAGTATGAAAAAAGTTATATTGAGCCTACTTGTTCTGGCAGCAATGCTTAGCGTGTTAGACGCTGCTCCTTTCCAGACCATGGGAATGCTGCGTACTCCGGATGCTTACATCTTGCCGAATAAAGCAGCCGAAATCCAATTTGTGAATTACCTTAGAAAGACCGCAGACATCGATCTGCACTACGTTCCTTACGGAATGCTCAGTGTTGGTATTTTAGACCAGATCGAGCTGGGACTTTACGGCGGAGACGATGTCTTTTTCGCTAACTTGAAAATCAAGCTCTTGCAGGAAACCTTGAAGTACCCGCAAGTTTCTGTGGGACTGGAGAACATCTTCTCCCCTGTGCCGACTGACTTTGAAGATATGCCTGCCACGGACTATTTTAACAACAATTTCGATGGCGAAACCCATCCTGATGCAGCCGATTATGAAGCCTACTCACCCTATGTGGTGCTTTCCAAACAAGCTGTGATTGGTGGTGTGCACAGCATGTTTAACCTTGGGGTTGGCATGCACAGGTTCGTGGGACAGGTTACCCGTTCCAGAATCTTCTCCGGTTCATTTGCCTCAGTCGAAGTCTCGCCTTTCAACAATTTCTCCATGCTGGGAGAATACGACGGTCGTGACTTTAACGGCGGCATGAAGTACACATGGGATAATTTCTCCTTCAAGCTGGGTTATCAAGCCATTGAGAACCTCTTCAAGAAATCCGAAGGCAATGGCTACGAGAAAGATATCCGCGCTGCCTTCAGCGTTTCCTATCTCTTCGATCAATTTGCCAGCACCAAGAGACGCCGTCCCGACCTGATCGAGCTTGCCTCCGGCACCGACGTCACTCCCTATGATGATGGCGAGTATGTGATTGATTACCCCATCGAAGATGGTACCGATTCCGGTGATTCCGGAACTGTCGTGACTGGCGACACGGGAACTCTGCCCGGTGATACCGGAACTGTGGTGACTGGCGATACGGGAACTCTGCCCGGTGATACCGGAACTGTCGTGACTGGCGATACGGGAACTCAGACTGGCACAGAAGTGGCTATAACCAATCCCCCCGTAACTCCTCCAGTGGTTCGCACTCCCACTCCTGAAATGCAGGAACTGGTCACAGAGCTTCAACGTCTTCAACAGGAGAGAGCCAGAGCCGAGAACTCTCTGCAAGAACTGCGTAACTGGATTAACTCCCTGAGAACCCCCAACCCCTGATCTTTCTAATTGTTATATAGTGTGTAGGTCAAGTATTCATGCTTCCTATTTTTACGAATAGGTTCAGGTTGCGGTACTCCCGCAACCTGAATCCCTTTACCCGGTAACAGCGTTAGCTAATTAATTATAAGTGAGCTGGGATATGAAAAACTTTACAAGAGTGATAGTACTCATCGCTTTTACTCTGTCAATGGCAATCGGCTTATGGGCTCAGACAAGGCCAACCTTGAGTCCGGAACAATTACGGATGGAGATCCAAAGAGAACGAGAACGATACATGGACGTGATCATTGAGGTCGCAGAAACTCTCCCCGTACTTTACCGGCAGGATCCCAATCAAGCCACCCGAGCCGTAACCACGGTCTCAACCATGCTGGATGACCAACTAAGCTTCTCCGCCGAATACAGGCCTTTCTCCCCCAAGGAAGTTGCTTATCTAAAGGGTCATCTGCTGGCCTATCAACAGGCCCCTGAAAATCTTTACCAATACTACAAAGACTTGATCCAGAGCTCCCGGATCACTGATGATCAGCCCGCAATGTCTTATCTTCTGTATCTCATGCAGATCCAGGATACCAGTGCCAATAGCAGGGTTGTTGCAAATCAGCTTTTAAACTCTCTGATGAATAATGGAGCCCAGGACAGAGCAAGCTTGCTCTACAACTTCCTGTGGACAGATATGACTGCCGCCATGGGTGATTCAACAGCCGTGGCAGCCAAGCTGGCCGAGTTTACCCGCACCCGGGATCTGATCACCAATCAGATTGTACCTCGCAAGCAAGCCATTGCCCAAAGGATTCAGGCTATTGCCACAGATCCTTTCTTTTCCAGACCTGATCTGCAAAGAGCTGGAGTCCTTGCTACCAGCGTTGATGGCATCAAGGCAGATCTGGGAATTCTCTATGGGGATCTTCTACCCCTCGAAGGCCTCATCCGCTATGACGAACTGGTTAGCACCAGAGATCGTGAGATGGCACTGCTTGATTCTCTCAAGAGCACAATTGCCGGCTTTACAAACAATGAGAATTGGATAAACGAGCGTAAGGCAGCCAGCGAAGGCGTTCTTGCCTCCCTCAATGAAAGCCATGTCTATTTTTCTGCCTTAGTTGAAAAGATTGATCGTGTCTTTGGCACAGTTGAGTCTTCTTATGGTGATGAATATGCTTACTACCTGGATGTTGAGACCAAGATCCTCCTGGATCTGATCGGAGCCTCCGTGATTTATGCCCATGCCGTTGAACTGATCGATGTGGAGCTAAGCTACAGTGCTGAGATTCCAGCTGAACAAAGGGCAGACTTCCTTTCAAAGCGCGATACATACTTGAACGAGTCTATCAGGCTTTTGGGACAGTATGATGAATACTATGCCAGATTCACTCAGGATAACGTCTGGAAGAGTCATTATGATACAGTTATAAATAGCTATATCGATGCACTGAGACAACAGATTAGCTTGGAAACCGGTATCAACGAAGTTCAATATGCCCTGCAAGGGCTGGAACGTCGCCGTATGCTGGCAGTTGGGCTTCCCTCCAACCTCAATCTTTCTGATGCAATACTGACCGAGAATGCCGTAGTATTTGAATCCCTCTACAGTTATCTGACTCTTCAGAGAGACTTCAGACTGATTCAATACAGAGACCAAAGACGTCTCTCCAACCTGAACTCAATCAGCTATGATGAAAACGTGGCTCTGTTGGATATGATCAATCGTGACAAGCAGGATTATGTCATGAGAGCTCAACGCTTCGTGCGTGATTATCCGACTTTCCAGGGCTTCCTGCAGCCTACTGGTGATTACCTGGTTTCTCTGGCCGATCTCTACTATAATATAGCAGAGTTCCAATATGCTCTTGATCCCAATAACCCCGGAGCCGCTCTTGCCAGCTACAAGAGAGTCAAAGAGATCAACCCGACCTATGCTCTGGCCGATAAGGTGAACTACAATATTGGCTTCCTGAGCATGAATATAACTATTAATGCCATGGATGCCAGAAGGACAGCCTTCTTTGAGAGCAATCCCACTGCTGTGACTTACAGCAATGATCTGAAGTTCCAGGAAAGTAACTTCAACGAGTCCATCGCTGCTTTCCAAAGCGTGATCGATCTCAATGCAGACCCGTCTCTCAGAGATGAATCCCACCTGCATCTGGCTGCCATGTATTTCCTGCTGGCCAGTGATTCCACCACTCCGGATACATATTACAACCTCGCTCTTAGCAACCTGAACCCTATGGTGGCTGATGCCTCCAACTCCCGCCACTTTGAAGCCTTGTATCAAAGAGGTGTGATCTATATGAATTATGGTGGTAATGCCGGATATAGAAATGCTATTAATGACTACGCCGCCCTACTGATGGGCATCAAGACTGGTGTTGTGACTGATCCCGGCTTGATTCAGGATTATCAGGATGCTGCAGTGGATAATATCTCTTTTGCCCTGATAGCTCTGGATGGAGAGGACTTTGAAGCCACCGCTCAAGGTGCTGAGCTCGAAGCCTTCCTGGTAGATTATGAAGATGAGACTGTCTTGGCCCGCATCTATGACCGTGCTGCCCAGCAGAAGAGTCAGGAACTCGGTTCACCCCTGCAGGCCAGAGACTTCCTGATGGCGAAGATCCGCAGAATGCCCAGAACTCTGGATAACCCGGCCGGTATTCATCAGACGGTGATCCTCTACAATCAATTCTATCAAGATCTTCCTGCAGATAGAAAAGCCTTGGTGATGAGCCCCAATACCTACAGATACAACCAATACCAATATCTGATAGATAATTACGGCCCCCAATCCACCTGGTTCCAGACCAATCGGAACAATCCCGCGATTGGAGATCAGCTTGCTCTGATCGATACTGCCTATGCCACGGTGGAAAGACGCCTGATCAACAACTTCTCTCAGGCTATCAGCAATCAGAACGCCAGCCAAACAGAGAGGCAGGATGCATTTACCGCCTACAGAGAGCATGTGGCCAAATGGGCTGGCTTTGAAGACATCCATGCCGGACGTCTGGCGGCCAGACAACAGGAATGGCAGACCAGAACCACAGATTTCAGCGCAGTTTTGGCAGAGAGTTCTGATTCACCCAAGGATTGGTACGATGCCTATGCCATTCTTACTACTTTCAATGATACCAACCCTGCCCAGGCCAGCTTCCAATATGAAGGTCTGGCCTTCAGATTTGCTCAGAGCCTGCTGGATGATCAGGCTCCCAGATATGCAGAATCCGGCTACAGCCCCATGGCTGGCATCCCTCAGAACGCAGATGACCTCTATGGCTTCTACGAAGGTGCCGCTCTCCGTTTTGTGGCTAGTGCCATCAGTCCGGACAACTTAAATGCTGACAATCAGCAGCTCGCTTTCCAGACCCTGATGAGCTTGGGCGATATGAACGTTCAGAGAGGCCGCCTGGCCAATGCTCAGTCTTACTACCTGCGCCTGCTTCAACAGGGTGATGCCATCAGTGATGCTGATGAGAGAACCCTCTATCTGAAACTGGCAGAAATCGCTTCCTCCCAAAACCGTTATGCCGATGCTGAAGCAGCCTATCGTCAGGCTTTGGTGCTGGCCACAGACTCTCAGGATGCAGCTCTGATCCAGAACCAGATTCTGATCCAAATACAAGACAAACTTGATGCTGCAGAAGCTGCAGGAGACTATCAGACTGCCGCTCAGGATTACCTCCGCTTGGCAGCAGAATATCGCCAAAGCAACCCCGAGAGATATCTGGGATTCCAAAACCGTGCTCAAGAAACCTATGTAAAAGCTGGTCAGTATCAGAATGCCATTGATATCCTGATGCAACTGGCTGCTGACCGTAGTGACAAAGCTGAAGTTTATGCCCTGCACTTCAAGGCTTGGGGATTAGCCGACAGCCTGATGCAGGATGCCCCTCAGACCCAGCGCATCAAGGATAGCTTCATCGCCCGTTATCCCAATAGCCTGGAAGCCTTCAACCTGCATCTTCTGGCAATTGAGCCCTTGAAAGAGAATCCACAGACCAAGATGCTGGCTGCCCAGAAGTATCTGGAACTCTATGACAGAGCCAAACAAAACACCATCGAAACCGGCGAGACCACTCCCGATGAGATCTATCTCTGGGCTATCAGTATCTATATAAATGAAAACCAGGTTGAAGAACGCAACCGTCACTTCGAGAGCTTCATTCAGAGTTACCCGAATCACCCCAATACCATTGTCTTTATGCAAGGCTTGGCAGATCACTACTGGGCTACCGGAGACACCCTCTCCTACGAACGTTATGCCCGGGATATCTTCCGCAAGGATCGCAATCTCTCCGGTTACTACAAGCGTTTGGCAGATGCCCGCCTGGGTAAACTGGCAGCAGATTTCGATGCCGCCTTCATCAATAAGAACTGGCCTGTCGTCTTTGCCACACGGGATGAATTTACCCGCATGGAAAGTGCCTACAAGCGTGAAGGCCTCAGCTTCGAGACCGAAGCCGTTTATCAGGCTTTTGCCCAAGCCCAGACAGAGTACGACCGCATTCAAGCCCAGATCGCTTTCTACAGAAGATATGACACTCAGCTCGGCAATCTGGAGAGAACCGGCTTCATCAGCCGCAGCCCGGGTGCTCTGATCACTCTGAACGCAAATACTACCTGGCAAAGACACCTCTTTGGAGGCCGTCCAAACCGTGTAGCTGCTCTGCAACCAATTGTCACAGCAGAAGTGAACCGGGTGCTTGCTCTACTCAACAACAACACCGAATTTGAGCTGGATAACACCCGCCGTCTCAGAGCTCTGGATTTGATCTCCAGGATCAACGAACACGCCAAATATGCCATCGAAACTCAAGTTGAGCGCTACTTTGAAACTGCCAACGAGTTTGCCCAATATAGAAACCGCAATAGTATGAGTGCAGAAGAGTATAATGAACTGGTCACAACCATGCGAGCCTATGCCGCTCAGTTCACCAGCGAGTATCTGAATGCTGCCTACAGCATGTATCTGCAAACCTACAATACATATTATATGGCCGGATACCGGGATACCTATGCAAACCGTGCCAAAGCCAAGCTGGCAGAATGGGCTGTCGAACCCAATTACCAGGTGGATGAATACCCCATGAATACCGAATGGGACATCAGCCTGGGGAATGGCGGAAGACTGAGCCTGATTTCCAGCGTAACCTCTCCCAATGGAGTCACAATGGGTAAGATCAGCATTCCGGGAAATACTTCTCTGATTCTGAGCAAGACGGTCAATACCCGTATCCAACCGGACTTTGGCTTTATTCAGATGGTCTTCCCTTATGATGCCGAGATAAAGATCAACGACAGAGCTGTCACTCCCGCATTTGTCCCTGCCGACACTCTGACAGCCGGCGAAGCCATGACCACCAGATATGCTCTGATGATCGATCAAGCCAGTTGGGCAGAAGGAGAGAACCGGATTCAAATGACAGTTCCCAACACTTCCACCCAAGCCTTTGATCTTTGCCTGAGTCTGCAGCTTGTTATGGATCGTGAGCGTCTTGCCACAGCAGTGCCAGTGGAAACCATGAAGCTTGTCTCAAACCCGAGTTGGACCGTTTCCAGCTTCAATCCTGAGACAGGTGAGCAGAGCCCTGCCACCCCAGTATCTGCATCTGGTTTTGGCATCGACAAGGCCAGCATCCTGGATCTTGAAAGCACCACGGCCACTCCGATCTGGGTAAACGAAGCTGAAAGCCGCACAGACAATCTGATCTTCGAGACCAGCTTCGATGTAACTACAATTTTCCGTGAAGGTTATATAGATATGGTTGCACCTCAGACTGCAACTGTTTATCTGAACGGTGTGGAAATTGCCACGGCTGAAGAATTCTACTATGAAGATCAGCCCCGGGTTTACTACTCCAACCGGATACTTATTGATCCTCAAAACGTCGTTTCAGGCAGAAATACCCTGAGATTTGTGGTGAATAACAACACCGATTTCAGAGGCTTCCTGGCTGATGTTACGATCAAGAAAACCATACAGGAGTGATTGAAATGAATAAAAAGATTCTCTTGTTCATCCTACTTGCATTTAGTCTTGGCATAATCTGGGGACAGCAGGCTGATCCCAGAGCAGCCTTTGACAGGATCACGACCCGTGAAGGTGAGACCATTGTAACCAATATCAAAGATCTCATCCCTTCCATCACAGTTGTCACAACCAAGACAAACACCACTCCTCCTGTGGGTATGTTTGATTACAAGTTTAACCAACAAACCATCATAGAAAAAAGCGTTAATCTAATAAAAAACTGGCGAAAGGAGTCAAAATGAACGCAAGGAACATCATTATCGTCTTATTAGTCCTCATTTTAGGCATTGGCGTATTATTTGCCCAAGCTGCTGAAGGACAAGCCCCTGTAACCACAGAAGAGACTATGGCTACCACTGGAACAGAAGAAGCCCCCGCACCAGCCAAGGCAAATCTGGCCATTACCCCCGGTGAGATTTTTAAAGACAGTGGCTTTTGGGGATATCTGATCCTCCTGACCTTCATTATTGGTTTAGTCTATGCAGTAGTTCGTTACATCCAGCTTTATGTCCGTGAAAAGATCGATGCCGGTAAGTTCTATCTGAAGCTCAAAGGCTACATCAAAAACGACCAGATCGATGAAGCTACCAAGATTTCTGAAAGCTTCAAAAACACCACCATGGGCTTCATCTTCTGGAGTGGCCTGATGGTTTTCAAAGATGCCCGTAAGAGCGGAAAGAAAGGCGAAGAACTCAACAGATCAGTGCAAAATGCCTTTGACGAAGCTGTGCTGCAGACTGTTCACAAGCTCGATGCCGGTTTGTTCTGGTTTGACCTTCTGGCTCAGATCTGTACCTACCTGGGACTGCTGGGAACAATTTGGGGTCTTATCCAGGCTTTCAAAGCCCTCGATGTGGCAGCCGAAGCTGATAAGAACAAAGAACTCACCAAGGGTATCAAGACCGCTATCGGTACCACCGCTATGGGTCTGGTTGGAGCTATCCCGCTCACTCTTATCAAGGGTGGACTTCTGGTTCGCGCCCAAAACATTATCAACGATATCGACGAATTCAGCGTAAAACTCATCAACCAAATCACCACTTCAATAAAGGAATAGTATTATGGCATATCGTCCTTCTGCCGGAAGGAACCAAAAGGCCGCATCGGAACCAAAACAACCTGATTTGGTCCCGATAATGAACTTATTCCTGGCTATTATTCCATTCTTACTATTAATGCTGGTGATAAGTCAAGTGGCCCTGGTTGCCTTGAATTTCACCTCTACCGGAGGCGGTGGTGGCGGAGCTGACAACAATGCAGGCGGCGGTGGACAAGATATCAAGAAAGTACAGGTAATCATTATGGACACAGACGACGCAGCCCGTGGCCTTTCCAAAGGCTTTGAAATCCGGGAACCCGGCGTCGATCCCCAAAGAATACCCGCTGTGAATGGTGAATTTGATTGGGCCAGGCTCGATGCCACATTGAAAGGCCTGCGCTCCAGAAATCCTGAACTGCGTGATATTAATGTCCTAGTCTATCCTGAAGTGTTATACGGAGTTCTGATGAAAACCATCGACCTCTGCAAGGTCAATACATTCGTAAACGTACACTACGAAGTACCCAAAGTTTCCTACTATCAAAGGGGTTGAATATGAGCATGAATAGCAGATTCTCTTCCGATGGTAGAAAAAGTCGTCTTGTACGCCGCAAATTTGATGATGCTGCCGGTCTGTCCATCACTTCGCTTTTGGACGTCCTCACCATCATCCTGGTTTTCCTGATCAAAAACGTTTCCATGGAAGCCCAAAAGGTTA
Source organism: Candidatus Cloacimonadota bacterium (assembly GCA_023421135.1). Lineage (GTDB taxonomy): Bacteria > Cloacimonadota > Cloacimonadia > Cloacimonadales > Cloacimonadaceae > PHBP01. Next base: position 17,228 of record JAEZUG010000094.1, read on the forward strand.
CCATCCCGGCAAACATGAAGTTCCCCTCCACCATTACCAATGAACAACTGATAGCTCAGGGTTCTACCATGGTGGTGAGGATGTATCCGGATCAGATCTATCTGGGGACAGAATCCCTGTCCTTTGGTACTCTCTCGGAAATCATGGATAATGCCACCAAGCGTGAAGCTATCTTCAACTACCTTGGAATGGAAGCGCAGAAGATCTTTGACCGGCCAGCCAATAACGAACCCTGTTTGCTGATTCAGGCAGATGAGCAAATCCCCTGCCAGTATATCAGCGAAATGGTGAAGATTGGTACTCAGGCTTCATTTCAATATGTTTATTTCTCGACCCTCAGTGATCCCTCCTGGTTCACCGGCGGCGTCGCGAGTACAAGGTAAGGAGGTATAGAATGGCAAAAACATTGCTAAACCTCAAGCTCAACTACAAAGGCAAGAACCTCGATATTGCCAAATACGGCCGTGACTTTACCAATAAGCTCTTCATCGGCTCAAGCAAGTATCTCTTTTGGCAAATCTTGGATCCCAAGTTCCCGGATAAACACCTCTTCCTCACTTCCACAGGCGGTGATTTCTATCTCCAGCTTGTCCCCGGCAGCAAGGTTTCTTGTGTAAAGGGTGGAACGGAAGTTGATCAGGCTTATCTGACCAGCAACAAGATCCTCTCGGGCAGCAGCCTCAAGCTGAGCCCGGATATGACAGGTTCAGTCGCCCTGAACCAGGATTGGGAGATCAAGTTTGAATTCAGTGAGCCTTGGGTGAGCGTCCTGACTGAAGAGCAGAGACAGGTTGTGGCCCAATATTCCCGCCGGGCAGAGCTCTCCAGCACAGAGAGATTCAACCGTGGCATGTTAATTGGTATCACAGCTCTGGCAATTCTCTTCATTCTGATCTACGATCTCTGGCTCAAACCTGCTGATACAGGAATAGCAGATCTGGAAGCCCGTTTACAACAAATGGCTACCAGAGTGACTCCTGCTGTGGAGGCACAATCTTCCACCTTTGCAGCCGAAGAACCAGAGACTCCTCCCGAAACAGGCCAGGCTCAGCAACAAGCCCAGACCGCACAGCAAGCCCGTCCCGGAACTCAATCCGGAACCACCCAGGGCACTGCCGGTTCAGCCGCTGCCAGCTTTGGTTTGGGAGATTTCAATGCCAGCGCTACTCAGAGACCTATGCAGGTCGTTGCTGTGACCGGCTCTGAAGTCTTTGGTGCCACCCGCCCCGGTGGAAGACCCGGTGGTGGTTCAGGACCCGGTGGCGGTAGCAGTGGACCAGGAAGCAGTGCAGCCGCAAACTTCAACCCCGGTGCCACTTCTGTGGCAGGTGCTGATCTTGGCTCTGTCGCTACTCGTGGACCAAACGTAGCCGGCACCAGCATCCGTCCTCAGGGTGGAGTAGCTGTTGTTACCGGTGATGCTAGCAGAGTAGCCCCGATCGGACGTCCCGTTGCCCAAACTGCAGCTCAGCAGAGCGTGAAGACCAGCTTCACGACTCAAAGCGTTACCACAGTATCTGAAGGTAGCATACAAAGTGCTCCGGCAGAGTCTCAGGCAACCTATGCCACGATCGCTGCCCGCGTGAACAGCCTCAAAGGCCGTATCAATCAGTCCTTTGTCTCCGAGTACAACGTGCAGCCCCAGGCCGGATCTGTCGCCATCACCCTTTATATAGGTGCTGATGGTTCAGTTCGTGCCGCGGATGTCGTGCCTCAAAGCGGAGATCTGACGACTCAGTTCCTGCAGAAGGTACAGCAACAGGTGCTGACCTGGAGATTCAGCGTGTCCGAAATGGCAAAATACCGTTTCGTGATGCAATTCAGAAGAAACTAGACTCGATATAACAAACATAAAGGAGCTTCACCTCAGGGTGGAGCTCCTTTTGTAGTTAATGGTTACTGGTTAATAGTGATTGCTGCGCTGTTTGTAGCTCACTTTGGGTTGTCACAACCCTCTCACTAATACGCGTTCTAGTCTTTCACGAGGCGAAACGTCATAATCGTAAATCGTACATCGCACATTCTACATTCCCTTCTATCCTGTTGATCCCGTCGATCCAGTCATCTGCGTTCTATTCTTTTCCAGTGATCAGCGTTCTATTTCTTCACGAGGATTTCAGGATTACAGGATTGGAAGGATTGTATTCATTACGGATTACACGGATTCAACAGATTGAACAGATTTGAGCTCATTTGTGATCTTTCATTTGTGTCCATTCGTGGAAGAAAATCCTCTTGATCCAGTTGATCCAGTCATCTGCGTTCTATCATAATCATCTGCGTCATCAGCGTTCTATTCGGTAGCTTGCCAGCGGGCGTCAGCAGCACAGCATTAACTATTAACCATTAACCATTAACTATTACCCTAATCCCCCACTTTTCAATTGACAGCCTCAGACCAAAAACCAAGCTTGCTTCTATGTATTACTATAAGGTTCACTTGCAGATAGGCACAAAGGATTTCACCTATTGTTCCGAGACCAGGATAGTTCCGGGATTGAGGGTCTTGGTCTCGTTTAACCGTAAACTCATGCTGGGAATCTCCGGAGAAGAGATTCGGCAACTCTCAGCAAAGTCCATCCGCTATCTACCCATCGAAGAAGTGCTGGATAACCAGCCGCTTTTCAGCCCCAGCCTACTGAAGCTGGCAGAGTGGATGGCATCCTACTACCACGCACCTTTGGGAAGAGTGCTTTTTGCCTGCCTGCCCTCCTATATGCAACCGGATCTGGATACGCAAATCCGCTGGCTGGAAGCTCAGGATCCCAGTGACGACTGCAAAGCTCTCCGGGAACTGATTCCAGACGACAGTTTCTACAGCCTCAGCGAGCTGCACAAGGCCAATCCCCGGCTTCCTATTTACCGCCTGGCAGAGGCAGCCGAGGCATTGGGTTACGTGGAATTGAAGCGCAAACTGGCACACAAAGATAAACAGAAGACTGTGAATTACGTTCGTCTCCTGGAAAAGCTGGCGGATAGCTCCATTTTGCCTGCCAGGCAGCTCGAAGCCTATAGCCTGATCGAGACCTCCGGAGCTGAGATGCCTCTGGCAGAGCTCTCTAATCTGGTCTCCTACAGCAGCCTGAAAGCCCTGGCCAAAAAATCCATCATCGAGATCTTTCCCCGCAAGCTGGATCATCGCATGCTGATAGTACCTGGAACTGAAGCAGCCAAGAGCATCACACTGAATGCCGAACAAGTTGCCGCTATCACTGCCATTCGCGCAGGGAAGGATGAGTTCAACGTCAACCTGCTCTATGGCATCACAGGCAGTGGGAAGACCGAAGTATATCTGGAAATCATCTCAGACTACCTGGCTTCTGGCAAGGCAGTGATCTTTCTTATCCCTGAGATCGCCCTCACTCCCCAGATGGTGGATCGCTTCTCAGCCCGCTTTGGCGACAACCTTGCCATCATGCACTCCCAGCTCTCGGAAAGGGATCGTCTGGAACAATGGAAGAGGATCAAGGCCGGAGCCTGCCGTCTGGTAGTGGGAGCCCGCAGCGCCATTCTCTCTCCGGTGCAGAATCTGGGCCTGATCGTGGTGGATGAAGAACACGAGCAGAGCTACAAGCAGGACAGCAATCCCCGTTACAACGGCAGAGATATAGCAGTAGTCCGGGCGCAGATTGAAGGTGCTCAGGTGATTCTGGGCAGCGCCACTCCTTCGCTGGAATCCTGGTATAATGTGGAGCTGGGGAAGTACCGTCTGCAAAAGCTCTTGCAACGTCCGTTGAATTTCACCCTGCCCAAGGTTCGCATCATAGATCTCAGAGATGAGCAGAGGGACGACCTGCTCACCGGAGTATTGATCGATGCCATCAACCAGCGTCTGGAAAACAAGCAACAGGTAATCCTCTTTCAAAACCGCCGGGGCTATTCCTCCTTTCTGCAGTGCCTCAAATGCGGTGAGCTGGTGAAGTGCAGCAATTGCGAGATCTCCATGTATTACCATCGCGACCGGGAAGAAGTGCATTGCCACTATTGCGGCAACCATTATCCCAGCCCGCGCAAGTGCCCTTCCTGCGGAGGACATAGCTTTTCCCACGGCGCTTCCGGCACTCAGAAGCTGGAGCAGATCATCTCTCTGCTCTTTCCAGAGGCCAGACTGCTGAGGATGGATTCGGACAGCACTCGGGAACGAGACCGCTATAAACACATGTATGACAAGATGAAAGCCCGCGAGGTGGATATCCTTCTGGGCACTCAGATGATCTCCAAAGGCCTGGATTTCCCCGGAGTGACTCTGGTGGGAATCGTGAGTGCGGATATCTCGCTGAACGTTCCGGATTTCCGTTCTGCAGAACGCACCTTTCAGCTTCTCACTCAGGTGGCAGGACGCTCCGGCAGAGGCGAAGACGCCGGCGAGGTGATCATTCAGACCTACAATCCTACCCACTACGCAATCCGCCATGCTGCCAATCAGGACTACCCGGCTTTTGCAGCAGAGGAGATGAGCTATCGTAAAAGGCTGCTCTATCCCCCCTATTTCCGCCTGGCAAGGATAGTCTTTCAGAGCAAGGATTCCGAGCTGCTCCAGACTGAGATGGAAAGACTTGAAGCCTTTTTGGAGACTATGCCACTTGTTGGCCAGAAAGACAGGCTGCAGCTCTTAGGCCCGGTTCCCGCTCCCTTCAGCCGCCTGAACAACCTCTTCAGGCAACATCTGATCATCAAAGCCGCCTCTCCCGGTCTGATCCGGGAATGCCTGGCAGAGATCACGGAGAAGTTCAAGCTCCGAGGCCAGATCAGCAGCTTCATGGATGTCGATCCCCTCTCACTGATGTGAGGCGAGTATGAAAAAACTTGACTGGCCCAAACTGATCTTCTATCTCCGGATTGTATTCATCCTCTTTTCCCTGGGTGCGGTGATCTACAATCTGGTATCCAAAGATTGGGAGCTGATGCTCAGTTCCATCTTCACGCTCGTCCTGTTTATCTTCAGCAGCTACCTTTCCCGCAAGAACTCACTGCACCTCCCCCCTCTGTTTCAGGTCTTTATCCTTCTCTTCATTTTTGGCAGTATGTATCTGGGGGAGATCCGGGATTACTATTACAAATTCCGTTGGTGGGATACCATGCTGCACAGCAGTTCCGCCATGATCCTGGCGCTCACCGGCTACATTATGGTCTATATCCTGAATCGTGACAAGGATATAGATCTGAAGCTCAGTCCCTTTTTCATCTCTCTCTTCAGCTTCTGTTTTGCCATGATGATAGGGGTTATCTGGGAAATCTTTGAGTATTCGGTGGATAGCCTGATCGGCGGCAATATGCAAAAGGCTCGAGGATTACTACCGCCTGGTGGGATTCCAGACAGCAGGCTGGGACTGATCGATACCATGAACGACCTCATCGTGGATGCTCTCGGTGCCTTTGTGGTCTCCGCTCTGGGCTATTACTATGCCAAGAAGCGCAGTCCCGGTGAAAACACCTTCACCAAGCTCAAGGACGAGATCATAGAAGAGAATCCTGAGCTCTTTGAGACACCGGATGAGCAGGAAGAAACTCAATAGACATCCGTAGAACTAGCCGCTCAACGGGTCATATTCTCCGCCAGCTGCATCAACCATATCCCTCCTCTTCTCTTTGCTGCAATCAAATAAATATATCAAACAAAGAAAGTTGTTGACAAGCACCCCAGGGTTTTTACTATTCAAGCTGGAGTGAAAAATGAAACGTGTTTTTGACGATAAAGAATTTCAGGACAGCATCCAACTGGCTAACGACATAATGCAAGCCGAGCGCCAGGAAGCGCTCCAGCTTTTAGCAAAATTGGAAGCCTACTATTCCGAAGTGGATTTTACCGACCACCCGGAAAGTGAGATCCAGACTCTCACCGGTCTGGCCAGATACCGCATTGAAGAGCGGGAGTTGCAGATTGCCGAAGACCTGATGCAGAAAGCTTTGCAGATAGCCCAGGAACACGATCTGCCGAATGAGAAGATCCGGGTCAATTCTGCTCTTGCTGTGATCTACTCCTTGCGTGGAGAACAGGTTTCCGCCATCACGATCTGGGAGGATATGCTGGAAGACATGAGTGAAGAGCACTCAATGTGGTACACAATCCTGACAAATCTGATCGTGGCTTATGGATACACCAAGCAGTTTTACCGCGCCATAGATCTATCCTACAAACTATTGGCTTTCTACGATACGCACGAGAATCCGGAAGGACGTTTGGTTGCGCTGATCAATCTGGGCAATGCTTACAGGCCAAAAAGTGATGCAGATAAGGCTGAGGAGTGCTATCGGGAAGCCATAAGAATCGCCACGGAAATCAAGAACTATCCTTATCTCAGCTATGCACTCAGCAACCTGAGCATGAATCTTTCCGATCAACAGCGCCCTGAAGAAGCCCTCGAAGTGGCTCAGCAAGCTCTGGAGCTTCATAAGAACTACTTTTCCCAAGCCCATGAGGCCAGCTCTTATGCCAATATCGGCTCCATTCTCCTCAAGTCTAACCGGGATGCAGAAGCCTTGGAATACCTCTTGAAAGCTCTGGAAATATTTGGAGATTACGACGATGTTGCCGAAATCATCGGCGTGGAGCAGAACCTGGGTCAGGCTTATATGCGGTTGAACCGTTTTGAAGAAGCGCTGCCGCATCTCCTCAAAGGTAAGGAACTCAGTCTTTCCAAGGACTATCAACAAGCCCACATAAAAGCCTGTCAGGTGCTGGCGGAGTACTATGAGCACAAGGGCGATTTTGCCAGTATGGCAGCCGAATATAAGAGGCTGGCAGAGCTTCAATCAGAGCTCGTCGAAGAAGTGTCTTCAAACATGATCTCTCGCCAGGAATCGGAGTATCTGCGAAAAAAGATCGAGATGCAAAACGATAATCTGAAGCTTAAGAACCAGGAACTGGAAGCTTCCAATGCCCTGGTGAATAAACAAGCAGCAGAGCTTCAGGACAGTAATTCCGAGCTGCAGAATTCCCTGGACACTCTGAACAAGCTCATCTCTCTGATCTCCCACGATGTTCGTGGCCCTGCCTCCAGCATCTCTGCAGCCCTGAGAATGATCCTGGAAGACGAATTTGATGAAGACCTCAAGAAGGTTCTGATGGACGATATGATCCGCTCCATGGATGGTATCACAGACCTTCTGACCGAGATTCTGCTCTGGATTCAATCCCGTAAATACAGCTCCGGTCTGGAAGAAATGATGCGCGAAACCGAGATTGTGCCCCTGCTCAACAGCGCTATGGAGCTGCACAAAAGCCAGGCTGGCAGAAAGAACATCACTATTCACAGAGAGTTCAGCCAGCTACAGACCACTGCCTACACAGAGCCCATCACCCTCAAGATCGTATTGCGCAATGTGATCAGCAACGCCATTAAGTTCACACCCCAAAATGGCATGATCAAGCTAAGTGTGATTCAGACCGATACCCAGGCTATCATCATAATAGAGGACAATGGTGTGGGCATGGATCAGGAAAAGATCGATCTACTGCTGCGGCAGGAATTGCGCTCCAGCCCCGGGACAAATCAGGAAGAGGGCAGCGGGATGGGACTACAGCTCAGCCTGGGATATCTCAAACTGATGCATGCCGATCTGGAAGTGAAAAGCAGCCAGGGAATCGGAACGCTCTTTACAATCTACCTCCCGCTCAAGGCTGAGATGCTATAGATTCGAGGTTTGAGATAGAAGTCCAGCTTCAGATAGCTCTTCGGAACCTATCGGGCATAGTATATGAACCGAGCGGGGTTGATAGTGCTCTCTCCTTCGATTCTTTTGCGAAGCCTTAACGATCCTTTAGCGATCCCTTAGCGAAAGCTAAGGAAAGGCTTATCCTGTATTAAGATATGGCTTTGCCAAGGAATTAGGGCCTAGGGGTTAGGGATTAACCGTAAGTTTGGAGCTGGGAGACTATTCCTTCTCACAAGGATTTTAGGATTAGAGGATTGGGAGGATTGTAATCATTACGGATTATACGGATTCAACAGATTGGACTGATTTGTGCTCATTGGTGATCTTTCATTGGTGTTCATTTGTGGGAGGATTCCTTCCAATCATAATCATCTGCGTTATCTGTGTGCTATTCTATCAGGTGAATCAGGTCGATCAGAGTTATCAGAGTTCTATCTTGCTGATCCAGTCGATCCAGTCATCTGCGTTCTATCGGTATCTTGCCCGCAGGCGTCAGCAGCACAGCTCTCGTCACTCCCCCAAAAGCGACAAGATGTCGCTTCCACTATCTCTGCTTCTCTCCGTCATTCCTGCGACCGGGGTCCTCGCCAAACCGCTTGCGGTTTGGTGGGGTGGGAAGGCAGGAATCCATATTATAATGCGTCCTCGGTGGTTGAAAATCCGTGTAAATCCGTTTCATCTGTGTCATCCCCGTTCTATTCGGTAGCTTGCCCGCAGGCGTCAGCAGCGCAGCATTAACTATTAACCATTAACTATTAACTGCCAGATCCACTTTCTCATTGACAGCCAGAGCCTTTTCTGAAAGTCTAGTAAATCAGTCTGAACTCATGAGGAGACGAAATGAGCTTGTCCACACAAGCCAAAGAGAAACTTGCCCGCTTCCTTGAAGAAGAGAGGATCATCAGCCGGGGAGACAAGATTATTGCCGCTTGTTCCGGAGGTGCCGATTCTGTTGCACTGATCTATCTTCTGGGGCTTTTACGTTTTGATCTGAAGCTGAGTTTACTCGCTGTGCACATCGATCATCAGACCCGGCCGGAAGCTAATGAAGCCGAGGCAGAACTGGTGAAAGATATCTGTCGTCGGCTCAATATAGCGCTGGTGATCCGCAAGATTAATCCGGAACCTGGCCCGGGCTTTGAGAACCGTGCCAGAGATATGCGCTTTGGTGAGTTTGAGCGAATCCTGAGAATGTACAATTTCAATAAACTGGCTTTGGGACATCATAAGAATGATCAGGCTGAAACGGTGCTCATGAATCTGATGCGTGGAGCAGGCATGGGCGGTATGAGTGGGATCAAACCCTGCATGGATCATGTGATTCATCCTCTCTTGTGCTTCAGCAAAAAGGAACTCACCGAGCTGCTGCTCTCCGAGAAGATTCCCTGGGTGGAAGATGCGACCAACAGCGACGTTCATCAGAGGCGCAATTACCTGCGCAACAGGATCATCCCGCTCTTGGAAGAGAACGTTCATCCTGGCGTGGTGGAGAAGATCTCTTTGCAGGCAGCTATCAGCCGGGAAGCCGAAGCATTTTTCCGGGAGCAAGCCAAGCAGCGTTTTAAACGGCTCTGCATCGAACAGAATCCCACCCGTATTGTACTGAAACTAAAGGGACTGCCCAATATCAGCTCAATAGAGCAATTTTACACTCTGCGCCGGGCTTATGCTCTGCTCAGTGGAACAGAACAAGATTTTTACTGGCATAGTCTGGCAGACATCCAGGCACTATATGGTAGCCAGGGCAGCAAAGAAACTCTTTTGCAAAAAGGAATTCGGGTTGAACGCCGTTATGAAGAGCTCTTTTTTTACACAGCCCAGGATTCCCTGGCGGCTCCACCACCGGAAGCGGTGACAGTGGAGGAAGAACGCTCTCGGGCAGTCTGGGGTAGCATGCGCTTTAGTTTCAAGCATATCAGGGTTTTACCCAAGCACGAGGAGTTTGGCAAGCACTGCATCTTTTTGGATGCCGATAAGGTGGTCTTCCCGCTGGTGATCCGCAGCCGGGAGGAGGGAGATCGCTTTATCCCCAAAGGCATGCAGAATTTCAAGAAGCTGAAGGACTTTTTTATTGACGAAAAAGTAGCAAAAAATGAGAGGGATAGGATGGCTATAGTCTGCGATAGTGAAAAAATCCTCTGGATAGCCGGGATGAGAATGGATCAGCGAGCCTGTCCCATTCCGGAAAGCAGCCGCTATCTGCAGATCCATCTCGAATCTATGGACGAGAAGCCAAACCGGGCTGCCAACAGACATAAGAAACAGGGAGATAACGAATGAACTCGATGAATTGTGATATATCTGCAGTGCTCTTTGATGAGTACAAAATTCAGACCCGGATCCGGGAGATTGGGTGCCAGATCTCGGCAGAGTATGCCGGGAAGGTGCCGGTCTTTGTGGGGATCCTCAAAGGTGGCTTCATCTTTTTGAGCGATCTGGTGCGCAGCATTTCCATTCCACTGGAGCTGGATTTTCTGGCTGTATCCAGCTATGGAGCAGGTACGGTCAGCACCGGAACGGTCAAGATTCAGAAAGACATCGAGATAGATCTCACCGGCAGAGATGTGATAATCGTGGAAGACATCGTGGATAGCGGGCTCACACTCCAGTATATCCGCGGGTATCTGGAAAAACACAACCCCTCCTCTGTAAAGATCTGTGTGCTGTTGGATAAGCCTGAAGCACATAAGATTGAAGTGACCTATGACTTTGTGGGCTTTAATATCGGCAATGAATTTGTGGTGGGCTATGGCCTGGATTTTGCCGAGCGTTACCGCAACCTCCCCTATATTGGAATCCTCAAGGAAGAGCTATATTCATGATGTTAAAAAAACTTTTGCTGGTGTTGATCTGCCTGAGCCTGAGCTTGGCATGGGCAGTTCCGGACAGCACTTCCGGCACTCAGCCGGATCCCAGGGAAATCCTCCAAACTGAGCCCTTTGGTCAGTTTCAGTATGTCATTCGTGGCATTATTATCACAATCCTGGGTATATCTTTGATCAGTCTGTTTAGGATATTTATGATTAGACGACAAAATAAGAAAACCGCTAAGCCGGGAGCAGATCCCGCGCAAGGCTCCCAGAAGCCACCCCAGAACCTTCCTCCCAAGAGATCTCAGCTTTCTCTTACCATGGTCTTTTTGATCCTGATGATCTCAGTGGTGGTTTATCATGTGTTGACCCGCTCCACAGAACAGATCACGAAAGCGCCTTACAATCTCTTTCAGCAGCAAGTGGCTCTGGGAGACGTCGCAGCAGTGCAATTCTCTGAAAAAGATATCTATTACACGGATCAATCCGGCAAGAAGTATGTAACCGTGATGCCCTTTGAGGATCCCCGGCTGGTAGATTCCCTGGTGGTGAAAGACGCCACGGTCACGGTCATCAAACCTTCCCGCTGGGCTGGAATCCTCTCCTATTTCTTTCCCTTTATCCTATTGATCGGCTTTTGGTGGTTCTTTATGCGGGGGATGAACTCGCAGAATAACAAGGCTTTCAGCTTTGGTAAAAGCAAGGCCAAGCTACATGAAGCCACCAAGAGCAGAGTAACTTTCAAGGACGTCGCCGGAGTCGATGAAGCCAAGGAAGAGCTGCAGGAGATCGTGGAATTTCTCAAAGACCCCAAAAAGTTCCAGCGCCTGGGTGGCAGAATTCCGCGCGGAGTGCTGCTGGTGGGACGTCCCGGCACAGGAAAGACCCTTCTGGCCAAAGCAGTATCCGGAGAAGCCGGAGTACCCTTCTTTTCCATTTCGGGCTCAGACTTTGTGGAAATGTTTGTGGGAGTGGGTGCTGCCCGGGTGAGAGATCTCTTTGAGCAAGCCAAGAAACACTCTCCCTGCATCACTTTTATCGATGAGATCGATGCTGTGGGACGTCACCGCGGCACCGGACTGGGCGGTGGTCATGATGAGCGCGAGCAGACCTTGAACCAGCTACTGGTGGAGATGGATGGCTTCGAGCCCAATGAAGCGGTGATCATAATAGCAGCTACCAACCGTCCTGATATCCTCGATCCAGCTCTCTTGCGCCCGGGACGTTTTGACCGGCAAGTAACGGTTGATCTTCCCGATATCAAGGGCAGAACCGAGATCCTGAGAGTTCATGCTGCCAAGGTTCCGCTGGCCGAAAACGTTGCCCTGGAGCTGATAGCCCGTGGCACTCCCGGTTTTAGCGGGGCAGACCTGGCCAATATCGTTAATGAAGCAGCTTTGATAGCAGCATCACACAACAAGAAATCCATCGAGATGAGTGATTTTGAAGAAGCCAAGGACAAGCTGACCTTGGGTAAAGAAAAGAAAAGCCGGGTGATTCCTGAAGAAGACAAGAAGATCACAGCCTATCATGAGATCGGGCACGTGCTGACCTCTATTTTCCAGGATAAAACCGAGCCGGTGCACAAGGTTTCCATCATACCCAGAGGTTTCACAGGCGGTGCCACGCACTATTTGATGAGCGATAAATCCGGTTATTCCCGCAGCTATCTGAACCAGCTTTTGGTTACCATGATGGGTGGACGTGCCGCAGAAGAGATTATCTTCAATGAACTTACCACCGGGGCTGGAAACGACATCGAACGCATTACAGATATTGCCAAGAAGATGGTCTGTTCCTGGGGGATGAGCGACAAGGTGGGTCCCATGACCCTGGGCAAGGAGCAGAACGAAGTTTTCCTGGGTAAGGACTTGGGCAGCAGAGACGTGCATAGCAACGAGACTGCTCTTTTGATAGATTCTGAGATCCGGAAGATTATCTCCGACGCTCATGAAAGAGCCTTGCAAATCCTGAAAGACCATGCTGCTCTGTTGGAAGTGATGGCCAAAGCTTTGTTGGACAAGGAAACCATGGGAACGGACGAGATCTTTGAGCTCATTCTGGAGAATATCTCCGAAGCGGATAGAAGCTTGGTGCAAGCCAAGTTTGACCGGGCTCGGGAAATGCGCTTTGACTATCCTGATGCACCCATGGAAGCTGCCACTGTGCAGACCGAAGAAGCAGGTGATTCCACCGATGAATCCACTCTTGGGAGAGCTTGAGCCTGCCTCAGACATCGAAGATGAGTAATCTAAAAAACATGTTCCGCGCTCTGACGGTGAGAAACTACCGCCTCTTCTTCGCGGGACAGGGTATATCCCTGATCGGCACCTGGATCCAGAGAACGACCATGGGCTGGTTTGTCTATCGGCTCACGAATTCTGTGTTTCTGCTAGGCTTGATCAGCTTCCTATCCATGATTCCTTCCATCTTCGTGAGTCCCTTCGCTGGCACCTGGGCAGATCGCTGGAACCGTCATAAGATCATTATTGGCACCCAGATTGCCTTCTTCATTCAGACTTCCCTGCTGGCGCTCTTTGTGCTTACCGGTGTGATCAGCTCTTCACGGATATATATTCTGATGATCCTGGCTATGGCGCAGGGAATAATCGAAGGAGTTGATGCTCCCATCCGGCAATCTTTTGTGATAGATTTGGTGCAAGTGAAGAGCATGGTGCCCAATGCCATCGCCATGAATTCTGCGATGTTTAACGCTGCCCGTCTGGTGGGGCCTGCTCTGGGCGGCTTCCTGATCCAGGCCTTTGGAGAGGCTATCTGCTTCTCCATCAATGCCATCTCTTATATAGCCGTGATTCTGATGCTCTTTATGATGCGGATCAAATATGAGAAGCAGGAACCCAGCAAGGAATCTACTCTCAAGAAGATAGCAGAGGGCTGGCGATATGCCTGGCATCAATACCCCATCCGCATCCTGGTGGCAAATCTGGCAGTTTACACCATGTTTGGCATGTCTTATGCCACGTTGTTGCCGGTTTTTGCCCGCGATGTTCTGAAAGGAGATTCCAGTACTCTGGGACTGATGCTCTCCACAGCCGGAATCGGAGCTCTGACAGGTTCCTTCTTCCTGGCTTCCCGCACAACAATAAGGGGGATAGCCAACCGAATGCTGGTGATCGGCATGATGGTAAGCTGCACTCTGGTGGTCTTTTCCTTCAGCAACAGCATCTATATAAACCTGCCTCTGATGATCCTGATCGGCTTTGGCATGATGATGCAGATGGCTTCCACCAATACTCTGATCCAATCCGTGGTGGAAGATAAGATGCGGGGCAGAGTGCTGAGTATTTATACCATGGCTTTCACGGCTGTGACGCCTTTTGGCAGCCTGCTGGTGGGCAGCCTGTCCAGTAGTTTTGGTGTCCAATGGGCAATGGCAGCCTGTGCCTTGGTATGTTTCTTCTGGTCTCTGAGCGGTTTCTCCATCTTGGGTAAATTTAGCAGGGCTGTGCTACGGATGCTGATCAGAGCAGAAAACCAGGAGATCTACCGTCCCCGTCAGGTACGATTGAGCCTCAAACCAGGAGTGGTGAATGAAAGTGTTTAAGTATATTGGAGATGCCTCCTTGGATTATCGTGGGATCATGAAGCGACATTCAGACCTGCAAATAGGAAACCTCGTTATCCCCCGGGACAGCTTGGTGATTGCTGAGCAGACTCACTCCCGGCTGGTGCATAACTGCCTCCCTGAAGATGGCGGAGCTGGCTTTGCAGAGCATCCTCAGATCAAAGAAGCCGATGGACTGATCTCCAATATACCTGGCCAGTTCCTTCTCATACGCACAGCAGATTGCAGCCCTATTCTACTCTGGGATGAAGAGCGTCTGGTAGTCTGCGCTTTGCACAGCGGCCGGGAAGGCACCCGTAAGAACATCTCCGGCCAGGCAATACACCAGCTTGTTCACGATTATGGCTGCAGACCAGAGAACCTGAAAGCTATCATAGGCCCGGGGATTTGCGAACAGCATTACGAAGTGAGCCCCAGAATCTATGAAGAATTCCTTTCCAGCTTGGAAGAGAAGGGCATCAAAGCTGTTAGTAACAGCTTTCGCCGCCTGGCAATCCAGGCCACTATCCGGATGCAGTTGCTCCAAGCAGGGCTGAAAGACGATGATATTAAGTGTTACCCCACCTGTACCTATGAATCACCAGAACACTTCTCTTTCCGCCGGGATGGCACCCACAACCGCCAGATAAACGTTATTGGGATCGTATTATGACACAAGTCTATGAAAGTCCAAGTGGTTTAGTTAAGTTAGAGATCCGAGACGAAGGCATGTCTGCCTGGCTCACGATCGACAACCATAAGGGTCTGATCAACGAGCGGGAAATCCTCGAGCTGATCGACCGGGCAGGGATCAAGAGCGGCATTGAAGATGCTCAGCGCTATATCCGGGAACAGAATCTGGAGAAGGACTTTGGCACTGCCTTCCCGGTGGCTCTTTGCCAAAATGGAACTACTGGAACCAAGCTGAACTACTATTTTGATATTCATAAGAACCGCAGGCTTTCTCCCTCGATGGATCCAGCAAACCTTCCTGGTCTCGAGTATGTGGAAGCCGGAACCATCGTAGCGGATTACTCCTCCAATCTCTTTGACCGTCAGGGCTCTATCTACAACATCTTTGGCGAGATCATCCCCAACCCGGAGATTGACCCTGGAATCTCCCGCGCTCAGACAGGCCAGGGAATAAGCTTCAGCACCTCCAGAAACGCCTTTGTTGCAGAGAAAACCGGGTATCCTTATCTGGATGAAGAAAGCCGGATCTGCCTCCTGGATAGCATCATACTGGGTACAGAACTCCAGGACTACAGCTACCCCCTGCATATCCCGGTGGATATGGTCTATCAGGGAGATCTGGAGAATGCAGAGATCTACTGCCGTGGAGCAATGCAGATCAATGGCTCTGTCAAGCACAGCCTGCTCCATAGCGGAGGAGATCTGGAGATCAGCGGCGAACTGATAGAATCTCAAGTGCGTTGTGAAGGCAACCTGAAGCTCGGCACCATCCGCAATTGCAGCCAGGCTGTTCTGGTGCTGGCAGATCTGTTTTGCCAGTCTATCCTGGAAAGCTCCGTGCTCTGCCAGGGTAGGATAGAGCTGGAACGCCTGATCGATCGCTCTGTGGTGGTAGCAGATGGTGGCCTGACCGGAAGTTATGAGAGCTGCATCCAGGATTCGCATCTCCAGGCCTGTGGCTCTATTGAGGCAGGGAACCTCGGCAGAGTGGATGGAGACACCAATGAGCTGGAGATTACCATCAGCCCCTACAACAAAGCTATCCTCACCCGCCTCACCAAAGAACTGATCAAGCATAAAGAGCAGGGCAATGGCTCCGGAGAAGAAGCCCAGAAGATTCAGGAAGAGATCAAAACCTGCGAACAGCAGCTCGATCAGCAACTGAATAAATTCCTCCGCCGCAAAAGAGAAGAAAGATACAATATCCGGATTCATGGAGACGTGCATCCACCCACAGAGATTCGCATTTTGAAACACAGCTACACTATCTCAAGCTACCAAAACTCACTTTTACTGGAAGAAAAGGATTGATTACAATGGAGAGTAGAACGTCCAAGAAGCTGATCCTGATCATCAGCCTCCTGCTATGCTTTGCCGGAATCTATGCCCTGGGTCCCGGCTTCTTTAAAGATCCCGCTCCCTCACCGGACGGATCTCAGATCTGCTTTGTTTACGAAAACGACCTCTGGCTGGTGCCTTTTACAGGTGGAAATGCCGTCCGGCTCACCAATACAGATGCCCTGGAATGGTCTCCCATCTGGTCTCCCGATGGCAGCCAGATTGCATTCAATTCCAACCGCGAAGGTCTGACTGGCGTCTATACCATCTCTCCCCGGGGCGGCGGCGCAAAGCTCGTCTATCCCGATAGATACTCCGTGATTGAATGGTTTGCCGATGGACAGTATCTGCTGGTGGCACGCAGCAGTTTTGAGCTTGGAACCGGCTTTTACAAGCTTCCTCTCTCGGGAGAGCGTCCCACTCTCCTGGCCGAGATTGGCGACAGCTTTGCCAGCCTCTCTCCCGATAATACCAAGATTATCTTCAACCGCTATGGTGATCCCTTCCGTGAAGCTTATCGTGGCAGCCTGAATGGTGATCTCTGGGAGCTGGATCTGGCCAGCGGAGACTACACCCGCCTCACCAGCACTCCCACCACAGAGCGCTATGTGAGCCATTCCTACCTCAATAACGAGGTCTATTTCTGCGCCTCCGATGGCAGTAAATTCCAGCTCATGAAGACCCGAAACGGCAATTTTGCCAGACCTGAACAGCTCAGCAACTTCGATTATTGGTCGGCCCGTGATATCAAGATATCCCACGCTACCGACCGTCTGACCTATGAATTCTTCAATGAAATCTGGGCCTATGATCCTGCCAGAGCAGGCCGTGAGCCTGGCTCGGGATGCTTCAAAGTGGAGATCAACATCCTGGAAGACCAGTGGCAAAACTCTCGTCGCACCAGCGCTATGACCAACGAATTCAATGAGTTTGCAGTTAGCTCCGATCACCTCCTGGTGGGCTTCAACTATATGTATGATCTCTTTGCCGTTCCCCGTAAAGGCGGTGATGCCAAACAGCTTAGCTTCGATATGAACGGAGCTTCCCAACTCATTTTCCTCAAAGACAATCGCACTATCCTGATGAGACGAACCCAAAAGGGAGAAGACAAGCTCTTCACCGTGAAAGTGGATTCCATGGCTACGGAGATCAAGCCGGTGAACTGGTTTGGAGCGGATAGCCTGATCGTGGAATCCCTCTATCGTGACCACAGCGGCCTGATCGTAGTGATCTACCGTGACCGTCTCAGAGGCGGAAACATCGCCTGGACGGACGACGATCTTACTGAGTTTCACACCATCCCCACTCCCTATGCCGCCAGCTCAAACATCGCCTTCAGCCCGGATAAAAGCTTCGCTGCCTTTGCCGTTTTGCGTGATGAGTTCTGGACTCGTGAGCTCTATCTCTATGACATCCACAACCAGGAACTGATCAAGCTTATGAACGACGACCAGTGGATTAGTTCCATCTCCTGGACGCCCGATAGCCGTTCCCTCTTGCTGGGACGCGGAGGAGATATCTACCGCCTGGATCTGGTGCCCCGGGATGAGCTGGAATACGACAAGAACCACTGGAACGAGATTCTGCGCTACGTTGAAGAGACAAGTCCAACCGAAGGCGGCCCGGAAATTGATCCGAGCACCGAGACCGCCGTGGCAGACAGCCTCGCTCCTGCCGTTGAACCCCTCCCAGAACCGGTGGAACCCGAGCTGGCTGAAACCACTGAGACTCCGGAAAGCCCTGAGACTGTGCCAGAAGCCCCCACTCCCGTGTCCCAGGTGACTCTGGTGCGGGAAAACCTCCGTGAACGCCTCTACCCTGTAGTAAGTCATCCCAATAACGGACTCTATGTGCTCCATGTTGCCAGCGACAGCGTATTCTATTACATCTCCTATCCTTCAGATCGCAGCCAAGGTACCGAAATCTTCAAGATCAATATCTATGGCAAAAACAACCTGCAGGAGACCAACCTCGGCACCGGCTTTGGCGATGCCCTGAAAGTGGATACCACTATTTACTACACCCAAAACCGCCAGCTCAAATCCTACAATCTGGAATCTGGCACCCGGCGTGAGATCACAGCCTCGGTGGACTATGAATACGATATCAATCTCCTCAATCGCCGCGTCTTCGAACAGGTCTGGGGAGCTTTTGGCTTGAATTTCTACGATCTCAATATGCACGGACAGGATTGGAACGCCGCTTTCGAGCGTTACGCCCCCTATCTGGAGAACGTCCGCAATACCAACGATCTGGAATCCATCGTCGATGAGATGATTGGCGACGTCAATGCCTCTCACACCGGTTTTTACCCCCGTCAGGACGTGGTCTATCCTTCCCGCAGCCAGGCTTATCTGGGCTTGGAATTTGACTATGCCGAGCGTCTTCCCGAAGGCGTCCGGGTTCGCTATGTCTATCCCGGCACCCGGCTCAGTTACTTCTATCACCTTCTACCCGGCGAGATTATCACCCAGATAGATAATCACCGGATCACTTCCCGCAGCCCACTGGATTCACTCCTGATTGATAAAATTGGCAAGCCCATCCGGCTCTCAGTTCAGAGAGATAGCACCAGCGTTGAGATGATAGTTCCCGGCCTTACCTGGAGCCAAGTCCGCAACCTGTGGTATGAAGACAGGGTCAATCTTAGCACACAGAAGGTGAATGAACTCTCCGGTGGACGGCTGGGCTACGTGCACATCCCTTCCATGGGAGAAGAAAACTGGACCGAATTTATCCGTGATCTCTTCCGGGACAATGCTGATAAAGAAGCTCTCATCATCGATGTGCGTGGCAATACCGGCGGCAGAATCCACGATCAGATCATCAGCCTCCTGATCAAGACCCCCTATGGCTATTCCACTTCCCGGCGCTACAGCCGCGAGAAACGTTATGAACCCAGCCGGATCTGGGCAAAACCCTCCATCGTGCTGGTGGACGAGCATTCCTTCTCCGATGGCGAGATCTTCCCCATCATCTATCAGGAACTCAAGCTTGGTAAAGTGGTCGGCTTCCCCTCCAGCGGGGCTGTGATCGGCACTTGGGAATACGACCTCATCGATGGCTCCTCCATGCGCATGCCCTCCACTGGCTGGTACAAGCTGGACGGCACCAATATGGAAGGCACCGGAGCCCAGCCGGATATAGTGATAGAACACACACCCAACGACCTGGTGAAACGCAACGATCTTCAGCTCCAGCGTGCTATAACTGAATTGCTGAGAGAGCTGAGAGAGCTGGAAACCGGAGAATAAACTGACATGACTGCTACAGAGCTCAATAATCTGCTACTTCGGGTCGAAGTTCTGGCCCGCAAAAACTGGATTCACGCCATGCACCTCCTGAGCGAAGCCGAAGAGCTGTATCCCCGCGATCCCCGCATTCCAGCAACCCGTGGCTTGATCTACTTTGAGACTCATAACTACAAAGAAGCCTCCAAATCCTACCAAAAAGCCTATGAGCTCGGTGCCAGAGATATCCAGGTGCTCTATATGCTGGGAAACTCCTATTTCGTTCAAGGTGAGTTTCGTCTGGCTTTGGTTTACTACAACCAGATCACCTCTAAGTCCGTGGAACTCTGCTACAACAAAGCCCTCGCACTCACCAATCTGGGCAGAACTGGTGAAAGCATCAAAATCCTGCAGGAAGCCATCCAAAGCTTTCCGCCTCAGATCTATGTCTATATCCTGCTGACCGATCAGTTTATCCGACTCAATGAGCTTGACCAGGCACTTAGTACGATGCTGGAAGCCGAGAAGCGGCTGGGACCCAGCCCGGGGCTGCATGCCCTCAAGGGCAGCATCTATGGCAAACAGAAGAACTGGCTTCTGAGCTACGCCTCATTCAAGAAAGCCGATAATGGAAAGATGGCCATCTACCCAGAGCATTACGGGCTCTATGCCAATGCTGCAGCGCTGTCCGGCTTTGTCACCGAGTCACTCGCTCTCTTCGAGAATGCGATAGTATTTATGCCCTACACGGAATCTGTGTATGAAGATTACTGCCGGGCTGCCCTGGAAGCCGGCAGGCTCGACTTGGCCAAAAAGATCATCAGCAAGGCGCGCAAGAACCTACTGCGCCTCAGCCCTGCCTTGCGCTTGATGCAGCAGAGATTGAACCCTCCCAAGCCGGAACCATGATCCTCAAGCTCAAGAACCCGGTTCGCCCCTATCCCTGGGGTTCCCGCTCCTATCTGCAAGAGCTTCTTGGACTTCCAGAAGAGCTGGGCAAGCCCCTGGCAGAGCTTTGGATCGGAGCGCATCCTCTTGCCCCCTCCCGGATCGATTCCAGCGGAGAAAGCTTGGACGGATACATCTCCAAAAACCCTCATCCTGCCTTGGGTGCAGCCCGGGAGATCAACCGGGACAAGCTGCCCTATCTCCTGAAAATCCTGGCCGTGGCAGAGCCTCTTTCCATTCAGATACATCCCAATAAAGCTCAGGCGGAAGCGGGTTTCCTGCGTGAAAACCAGGCAGGAATACCCCTGGACGATCCCAAGCGTAACTACAAGGACGACAATCATAAACCCGAGCTGATCATGGCGCTCACTCCCTTCCGGGCTCTCTGTGGCCTGCGTGATTATGAGCAGATAATCAGCTTTGGAGAGTCTTTGAGCTGGGCGAAGTTCTTTCCCCTGTGGAAAAGCTTTGCCTCCAGTGCCTCGGAGCAGAGTTTTCAAGCCTGGTTCCTGAGTCTGATGGACTCTGAAGCCCGGCTCTTGGCCGATCTGATCAGCCACACCGATACTTTGCTGGATAAAGCCAAGCTCATCCCCGAGGACGTGAAAAGCCTGTTTCGCTCCCTGCGGCAGCGCTATCCTCTGGATCTGGGACTGTTCTTCCCCTTCCTGCTGAATTTGGTGAATCTGGCTCCCGGACAAGCTCTCTTTTTGGAAGCCGGGATTCTACATGCCTATCTGGAAGGGAGTGGCCTGGAACTGATGGCCAGCTCGGACAACGTGATCCGGGCTGGGTTGACTCCCAAGCACATAGATATCAATGAGTTCAAGAGAATCTGCCGTTTTCAGCCCTTCCAACCAGAGCTTTTGGAAGCAAGCCAACCAAGAAAAACCAAGAGCCCGCGCCTCAAAGCCTTTAACACGCCTGTAGCGGATTTCCGCCTGCAGCTCCTGGATCTGGCAGAGGGTGAAGGAATTGTGCTCGATCCGCAGGGACTGCCTTCTCTGCTCTTCTGTCTGGAGGGCAAGCTCTGCTTTGGCGATAACGCTACGTCTGTCATCGGTATCCACGGCCAAGCTTCCTCCTTCTTTATCACTGCCAACCAAAAACCTTTTGAGCTTCTGGGTCCCTGCCGCCTGGCACTGGTGGATATTCCGTCCTCCGGGACCCTTTCAGGAGACTTGAATGAAACTAAAGCCTGAGTTTGTTATCCTGCTCATCTGCCTCCTGGCTTGGGCCTTATCACTTACTGCCAGTCCCGCCAGAGCTGCTCTGCGACTTGAGCTTAGCCAAGCCAGACGCGATGATCAGATCTTGGCTGTGATCCAATCCTGGCTTCCCCGGCTCGAAGACGAGGAAGACTATCGGGAATTGCAGGACAACTGGAGTATGGTTGATCCAACCGGTTGTGAGAACTGGTTTCAGAATATGCATCAGACCAATCCGGATAATCCCATGTTCCACTACCTCTGGTTGAGAACCCTGGATCGTTGGGAAGAAGCTCTGGACGGCGCTGAAGCTCTTATAACCGCTCATCCGGATTACTATTGGGGCTATCGTTTGCTGGCCATCGAATATCCAGCCATGCTCAGCATCAGCAGATCCAGTTTTGGAGGCCACGCTGCCAGAGAAAGGATCAATAGTAAAGAATCCCTCTATGTAGATTTACTCATCAAAGGCGAGAAGCTTTTTGAGAATGAACCCTACATCCTTTATGCGCTGGGCGAGTATTATATGTCCCTTGATAAGTGGGTAAGTCTGGAAGCAACAGCGCTCAAGCTGGCTCAAAACAGCGATCCCCTCCTGAAATCTATATACTTCACGAATCAACTTTGCCGCTTCCTAGAAAGTGCAGAGCCGGCCCGGAGAATCCTGCCTGTATATATATCTAACTGCATTACAAACAACAAATTCCCTCCTGAGGACAGCCTGAAGAACTATAACTCCAGATTGATGACTGCGCTCTTTGCCGCGGAGGATTGGCCAGCCCTGGACTCCCTCCTCGCAAGTGACTCCACCCTGGTTACTAACCGTAACTATCCTTATGTTGCAGTGCCGATGCTACTTAATCTGGGCAGGACTCCAGAGGCTATAGAACTGGCCAGAGATCTGATCAATAGAGGCTATAGTATCGACAACCTGGAAATTTACCAACACTATTATCCTGAGTTTGAGGATACCCTCTGGGGGGATTTTGAGGATCAGGTACCCGAATATGAAGAGCTTGCCCATCAGCAAGAAGAGGCAAGATTGGAACAGGAGAGTTTGCGGCAGGAACTTCCTCAGCTCAATATCCAGGACGCCAACGGTAATCCTCTTGATTTGAGTAGTTATATGGGACAGAAAGTCTTCCTGTTTGTTTGGGCTTCCTGGGATGATCACTGCATAAGCCAGGTCCGAATTTGGCTGGAGGAAGATCTGGAAGACTCCTCTGAAGCTGTAGTTCTCTTAGTAAATGGATACGATTCAGACCCGGCCCGGGCGCAGACTGTTCAAAGCGGGTTTGAGCCCGTATTGCCCTATTACCGGATCGATGACGCCAGTCTGGAACTGCTGGATATCAAGTATCTGCCAGCCGTGATCATGATCAGTCCGGACGGAATGCTGGATTATCTCAGTGACGCCAGCCCTGAAGTGGACTGGCAAAAATACATCTTCGACCTAGGAAAGTAGAGTCCCTCTTAACTTCTCACTTCTCACTTCGAACTTCTAACTTCTAACTCCTAACTGATACGACACCCATGTGACACCCATGTGACACCCATGTGACACCCATGTAAACTCATGCGTGTCATATGCGTATGAGATGGGTTTCTGTTGCGTGCCGGATTAGGGGATAGTGAACAGAAAGTGACGAGTGACAAGTCCGGTAAGTGTGAAGCTGGGAGAATATCCTGTTGATCCAGTCGATCCAGTCATCTGCTTTCTATATCATCAGATCACGCCCTTCAGGGCTTTCATCTCTTCTTGAACTCACTGTAGAAACGTTTTATGGCGGATCGGAGTCCGCCACTACATCCTCTGGGTAGAGCCTCCTTAACTCCTTATAGAATATCTCTTTTACTCTTTTCCTCTGTTTTAATAAAAGACCTCTGTTTACCTGACCAAGCTGCGAAGCGTCCCTATTGTACATCGTAGATTGAAAACTCTATTTCCCCTCTGCTGTTCTCTGCTTATCTCTGTGTCCTCTGTGGTAAAATATCTCAGTTAGAAAACCGAGACCGGATATAGAGCTTGAAGAGCGGATCTCCAAAGATAATGCTGCCGTTTTCTTTCGTCACGATCTGCTCTGAGATCAGCTTTTGCATTGCCCGTTGTGTGCTGGAGGTAGCTCCCAGCCTGTGTTTGGTGTGGAAATCCTGAGAATAGGGATTTCCAGAGTCTATGGCCAGGGCGGAGACCAGCTTCTTCTGCTGAAGGCTGAGTCCGCTCCAGACTTGCAGAAAGTAATCACTCTGGTTGTCCAATACCGTCTCCAGAGCTTTACTGAGCAGCTCTTCGCTGGGTTCAGTGCCGCCTAGCTGGGCCAATTGCCACAGCTCGCTAGCGAGGAATTGAACATAGTTGGGGATGTTGTCTGCCAGGGTGATTATCCTTTCTCCCAGAACCATTGGGAGCTCCATCCCGGTTGAAGAAAAACGTTCGGTGAGGTAGGCTTGCATGATTTCCGGCTCTATCTTGGATAGCGGGATGATCTTGCCAAAGCGGTAGAAGGCTTCCCGGGGCCGATTGAACATATCCAGCAGCAGGTGGTATCTGCTGCCGCAAAAAATGTAGCTGGTGCGTTGATGATGTTGAATCACAGACCTCAGGGTAGCGGTGAAAGAATCGCCATTGAGCTTCATGATCTCCTGAAATTCGTCGCAGATCACCAGCCATCTCTTCTTGGGATCGAAAGTCTCTGTGAGATTCAGAACTTCTTCCAAGGCTTGCGTTTTGATGGGACTGCTGTCCAGGCGTACTGAGAGAGAGGCATTCCCCAAGGCATCTACTTCCATAGCGGGTCTCAAGCCGGAGACCAGGGCGGCGAGCTTTTTCATAACGGTCTTGGCACTACCGGGGGTCTTGCGAAACAACTCTCGGGTGAAGATCCGGATAAAGGCTTCCCGGGATGTCACTTGCATGAAGTCGATGAAGATCACGTGGATATCCCGACTCTTTAGTTCGGTCGCCAGTTTCATAAGTAGGGAAGTCTTGCCATAGCGGCGGGGAGAATAGAGCACCAGATTGTGACGGTTTTCCACTTCGGAGATGAGCTCGGCCAGCTCCCTTTCCCGATCAGTGAAATAGGGGGATCCAATCACTTTGCCGTATTGAAAAGGATTCTGCATTACTAACTCCTTATATCAGTATCTGATGACAAGATAGCCGGAGCTGTCTGGAAGTCAAGAACAAATTATGCAAGAATGCGTAACGCAAAGCTGCGTAATAACCAAGCAGAGGGTGGAGCCGTAATGTCGTGGGTTGTCCGCAAGCGATCAATCGAGACGAGGACGTCTCGAATCCAGAACGTTAAGCATGAAGACTCGTTTTGAGTATCTTAGGTCTCTCAGCCAGGTTTTCAGGACAAACTTGTAACCTCAAACTCTCTTTTAGATTGCACTTTAACTCATTGTAGTTATAGACGACAAGATGTCGCTTCTACACTTCTATTCTCTGTGTCATCCATGGTAAAAATAAAGTCATATCCAAGAAAAAGCTTGACTCCCCTCTCCCACCCGATTGCTTTGGGAGCATAGTAAAAAGTTCTCGAAAAGGAATTGGAAATGGTAGGTATTGCTATCTCTTACACCACGCTTGGGATTGATGCTCAGCAGATCTCCGTGGAGTGTGACCATGAAGGCAGCATGCAATCGGCGGTCAATATCGTGGGACTGGCCTCAAACTCGGTTAAAGAAAGCAAGGACAGGGTCTTCACTGCTCTGCGCAACAGCGGACTCAGCATGGCTACAGCTCGTTACACCGTCAATCTGGCGCCTGCCGATATCAAGAAGGATTCCTCTGCCCTGGATTTGCCCATAGCCATAGCTGTGGCAATGAATAACGAGCTGATCCAGCGCACAACTCTTAAGAAAGTGGCAATCATCGGCGAGCTTTCGCTGGATGGCAATGTGCGTCCTGTGGATGGTGTTTTGCCGATAGCGATCGCAGCCAAGCGGGATAAGGTTGATATCCTGATCGTTCCTCACGAGAATGCCGAGGAAGCAGCGATCATAGACGGCATCGCCGTGATCCCGGTGACTTCGCTGTTTGAAACTGTGCAATATCTCAGGGGCGAGATTCGCATCCCGGAAGCCAGAGTGGATAGAGCCAGTATCTTTCAGGTGCTCAACGACTTTCCTATAGATATGAACGACGTGAAAGGGCAGTTTCAGGTGAAGCGTGCTCTGGAAGTGGCTGCTGCGGGCGGACATAACCTCCTGATGCTGGGCCCTCCCGGCTCGGGAAAGACCATGCTGGCCCGCCGGGTACCGACCATATTGCCGGAGCTCACTCTGGATGAAGCTCTGGAAGCCACCAAGATCCACTCTGTGGCAGGCTTCTCCAAGAATTTCAAGAATGGCATTCTCACCACCAGACCCTTCCGCAGCCCTCATCATACGATTTCAGAAATAGCCCTCGTTGGGGGCGGAGCCTTCCCCAAGCCGGGGGAGGTAAGTCTTTCTCACAGAGGAATTTTGTTTCTGGATGAGCTGCCAGAGTTCAAACGTGGTGCTCTGGAAGTGATGCGGCAGCCTATGGAAGATGGGGTGGTGACGATCTCCAGAGCTATCCAAAGCCTCAGTTTCCCGGCAGAATTTATGCTGATCGCCTCCATGAACCCCTGTCCCTGCGGCTATTTCGGTTCCAATATCCCAAACCACACCTGCAGTTGTGCTCCTGCCATGATACAGCGTTATCGCAGCAAGATTTCCGGACCCTTGCTGGATAGGATTGATTTGCACGTGGAGGTTGCCAATGTGGCCTATGCTGATCTAGCTTCTCTACCGACCGGAGATTCCTCTGCCACCATCCGGGCCCGGGTAAACAGAGCCCGGCAGATCCAACTCGAGCGTTTTGCCAAGGAGAGCTTCTTCTGCAATACTCAGATGAATTCCAAAGCCCTGCGCAAATACTGTGTGCTGGATGATGATTGCCACTCGCTGCTGCAGAATGCCATAGACAAATTGGGCTATTCCGCCCGGGTTTTTGACCGGATTCTCAAGGTTTCCAGAACCATTGCAGATTTGGAAGGCTCCGGCGGGATCAAAGCGGAACACATCTCAGAGGCTATCAGCTACCGCAGTCTCGACCGTAAATACTGGAGCCAGTGAGTTTATCTTACTATAAAAATGAAAGGGGTGATCAGTGACCACCCCTTTGCTTTAACTTAGTTTCCCAAGATCCCCAAAAGGACTCCTGCTGCCACAGCAGAGCCAATCACACCAGCAACGTTTGGAGCCATGGCATGCATGATGAGGTAGTTATTCTTATCGTATTTCTGTCCTTCCACCTGAGACACTCTGGCAGCAATCGGCACGGCTGAAACACCGGCATTACCGATCAGAGGATTGATCTTATCTTTGGTAAAGAGGTTCATCAGCTTGGCAAAAAGCACACCCGAAGCAGTGGCAACGCAGAACGCTGCCGCACCCAGCACGAAGATCCGGATGGAAGCTGTGGTGAGGAAAACCTGGCCGGATGTCTTGGCACCAACCGTTAGTCCGATCAACACAGTAACTATATCGATCATGGACGTGCGGGCAGTGACGGCAAGGCGTTCTGTAACTCCGCTTTCCTTCAGCAGATTACCCAAGAAGAGCATCGCCAGGAGGATCATGGAGCCGGGAGCAATCAAACCGGTTACCAGGAAGCAGATCAATGGAAAGAGGATTCTTTCACGCTGAGATACTATCCGGGGGGATTTCATGCGGATGGTGCGTTCTTTCTGGGTGGTGAGCAGCCGCATGATGGGGGGCTGAAGCACCGGCACCAAAGACATGTAAGAATATGCAGCCAGGGCAACCGGACCCAAAAGATGCGGAGCCAGACGTGAGGTTAAGTATATGGAGGTAGGGCCGTCTGCTCCACCGATAATGCCAATGGACGCAGCTTCTAAGACGTTGAAACCCAGCAGGATGGAACCAATAAAGGTGACAAAGATGCCAAATTGGGCAGCCGCTCCCAGGAGGATCAGCTTCGGATTGGCAATCAGAGTGGAAAAATCCGTCATCGCACCAATTCCCAAGAAGATAAGAGAAGGATAGACGCCGGTCTTGACTCCAAAATAGAGGTAACTCAGCACGCTTCCCTTGCTCTCGATAGAAAGACCCTGTTCAGAGAGCCCGGGCATATTGCCCAGAATCATGCCAAAGCCAATTGGCACCAACAGCAGGGGCTCAAAATCCTTCTTGATGCCCAACCAGATGAAGATTGAGCCAAAGAAGATCATCAGAAGATTGCTGAAATGGATGTTCAGAAATCCTGTGGTCTGAATGAATTGCATCAATTCTTGCATGTGGCTAGACCTCCAGTTCCAAGAGGGGATCACCTTCTTGCACTGAATCGCCCTTGTTCACGTGAACCTTTTTCACTCTGCCGCTGGTATTGCTGTGGATTTCGGATTCCATCTTCATGGCTTCCAGAATCAACACGGTCTGCTCCATCTCCACCCTATCTCCCGGCTTGACCAATAGATCCAGAATCACTCCCGGAATGGGAGCTCTGAGGATGCCATCGGCCTCCTGCTTGACAGGTTCAGACACAGCTTGATTGTTCTGCTTGTGGTTTCTGGTGGGAGCAGGAGCTTCTTTGATCTCTGCACTTTCCAAGATCATCAGCAGATCGCCTTCCTGCACGGGATTGCGCTCTTTCACGCTGATCTTGCCAACTGTGCCATCCACTGGAGCTGCAATTTCAGATTGCATCTTCATGGCTTCGATCACGATGATAGCCTGTCCCCGCTTCACTTTATCCCCTTCTTTGACGGGGATGGAGAAGATCACGCCCGGCAGGGGAGCACGAACTTCACCGGTGAAGGCATCTTTGGCTGCAGTCATGGAAGGAGCAATAGGTACGGCCTTATCCTGCTCCAGCTTGGGCAGAGCCTGAGGATGATCGTCCTCTATCTCAATCACAAAAGTATTGCCGTTCACGTTCACTTTGGCCGTAATGCCGTTATATTCGAGGATTCTGGCCTCATATTTCTCGCCATTTATAGTCATTTTAAAGGTTTTCATTTACTTAGCTCCTTTTCTGGAAGAATTCCCGGTTGGGCATTTGCAGCATGGAACTGCTTCGCCATTGGTTGGTTTTGGTTCGGTTGAAGGTGAGTTGGATGCGACGGCGTTCTTTGATTGTATTCTCATATATAAAGAGCGCTGTGATTGCAGCGACGATGATGTCCTGGCTGGCATTGGGAGAGCTTTTAATTACCTTGCCCGTGGAAGATATCTTGATCACAGGAGTCTCTTTCTTCTTTTGGGCATTCAGATGAATCATCTGGCTGATGACAATCGAGGTGATCAACAGAGCCGAGAATACCACCAACATACCGATCATGGTGAGGATCCAGCCATAGGACAGCAGGTCATCCTTAAAGTCTTTGTTTATCTCCAATATCCTTTCGGGATCAACCATCAGGGATTGTAGCGAACGTTGATCATCCCTGTTTGTGAGAGGGTCAAAGGGCTCTCCCAGCAAGCTTTTCAGCTTCTTGATAGGCATGTGAAGATGAGATGCAACTTCTGTAAGTGTATTTAGCTCCGAAAAGCCATATTCCAGAGTTTGTGAAGCCAGGAAGACGTCGTAGGGACGCAAGGAAAGCTGCCGCAGACTGCGGTTATCCAGCACTCGGTTCTCGGCTTCCAAGCCCAGAATCTGCTTGAACTTAGCCATGTCTGAGACTCTCAGAATCTCGGCCACCTCGTTCAAGGTGGAGGTCTCCTTGATCCCATATTCTTCCAGAATCTCCAGGTTTCTTTGCTGCAAAACACTATCTGCTACTGCCGGAGCGCTCTCAGGAGCTTGCGCCCAGAGACCTCCCAGAAGGCAGAGCAGAATAATAATAAGGGGGTACTTCATATCAATAAACCTATAACGGGATGTTGCCGTGCTTGCGGGGCGGGATGCTATCCTGTTTGTTGGCCAGCATCTCCAGCGCCCGGATCAATCTGAAGCGGGTGCGGGCAGGCTCGATGATATCGTCTATATAGCCACGTTCAGCCGCATTAAAGGGATTGGCAAATTTGTCCCTGTATTCCTCTTCCCGTTCCAAGAGAGTCTTCTTGGGATCTTCGGAAGCCATGGCTTCTTTGCGGAAGATCACTTCCACAGCACCTTTGGGACCCATCACAGCGATCTCTGCAGTAGGCCAGGCATAGACCAGATCTGCCCGCATGTGCCGGCTGTTCATCACACAGTAGGCACCGCCATAGGCTTTGCGCACGATTACCGTGATCTTGGGAACGGTAGCCTCAGCAAAGGCATAGAGCAGCTTGGCACCGTTGCGGATGATACCGCCATGCTCCTGAGAAGTGCCAGGCAGGAAGCCGGGAACATCTTCCAGCACAATGAGCGGAATATTGAAAGAATCGCAGAAGCGCACAAAGCGGGCGCCTTTGATGGAAGCATTGATATCCAGCACACCGGCCAGAACCTTAGGCTGATTGGCAACGATGCCCACGGGATGCCCATTCATCCTGGCAAAACCGACCAGGATATTCTGGGCAAAGCTGGTCGCCACTTGCAGAAACTCTCCGTCGTCCACGATGCAATTGATCAGATCCAGCATATCGTAGGGTTTATTGGCATTTTCCGGCACCAGATCATTGAGATCCTCACACATGCGGTTGATGGGATCATGAGTGGGGAAGTAGGGAGGATCTTCCATGTTGTTGGAAGGCAGATAGCTGAGCAGCTTCTTCACGATCAGGATGGCTTCTTCTTCACTATTGGAAACAAAGTGTGCCACACCGCTCTTGGAGGCATGCACAGCCGCACCGCCCAAGTCCTCGGTGCTCACAGTCTCGTTCAAAACTGTTTTCACAACCTTGGGACCGGTCACAAACATATAGCTGCTCTTCTTGTCCATGATCACAAAGTCTGTAATAGCAGGAGAATAGACAGCACCTCCGGCACAAGGTCCCAGGATGGCTGAGATTTGAGGGATCACACCGCTGGACATCACATTGCGCCAGAAGATCTCGGCATAACCAGCCAGAGCGTCCACTCCTTCCTGAATGCGAGCGCCGCCTGAATCGTTCAGTCCTATCAAGGGACAGCCGTTCTTGAGCGCCATATCCATCACCTTGCAGATCTTCTCCGCATAGGTCTTGGACAGCGAGCCGCCGAAGACGGTGAAATCCTGGGCAAAGATGTAAACGAGGCGTTCATTGATCGTTGCCGATCCGGTCACCACGCCGTCGCCGGAATGCTTATACTTCTCCATGCCAAAATTTGTGCATTGGTGCTGGACAAAGAGATCAAACTCCTCAAAGCTATCCGTATCCACCAGCAGTTCAATGCGTTCACGTGCTGTCAGCTTGCCCTTGGCATGCTGTTCATCAATTCGCTTCTGTCCGCCACCCAGCATAGCCTCTTCTCGGGCTTGTCTGAGCTTGATAATGGGCTTGGGAATATCCATGGCATTTTCCTTCTATGTTTTTTTTACAAATATACGGCTCAAAGGGCCGGACGGTTGCAAGAGGCTATGAAATCCAGCTCTTAGCTTCAATCCTATCCGCTCCCAGAATACATTATTTACAGGGCTGTTTTTTAGTAAAGCTATTTCCTCGGGTTTTGGCCTGAATTGGCAATTCTCACCTGATTCTCTTGGTTTTTTTGCTCCCAGACATGATATTATCTATAGATGAGTGGGACATATTCTGCAAAAATGCCCCCAAAGACCAGAAACAACCCTAAAGAAGCCAATAGAGGAGGATGAGAACATGAACGATCTCGAGATAGCACGTTCCGTAAAACTGGAACACATCACAGATATAGCTGCCAAGCTTGGCCTGGCACCCGATGACATTGATCAGTATGGTGATTACAAAGCAAAGATAAGATATAAGACCCTTTTGAACCTGCCCCAGAACCCCTCGGGCAAGCTGATCCTGGTATCTGCCATCACCCCAACTCCCGCAGGTGAAGGCAAGACGACCACCGTCATCGGCTTGGCACAAGCACTGAACCGCCTGGGCAAGAAAGCCATCGCCACTATCAGAGAGCCCTCTCTGGGTCCTGTCTTTGGCATCAAAGGCGGAGCAGCAGGCGGAGGCTGGTCTCAAGTGCTGCCCATGGAAGACATCAATCTCCACTTCACCGGGGATTTTCACGCCGTGACCGCTGCCAACAACACTCTGGCAGCACTTTTGGATAACTATATCTATTACGACAACGAGCTCAAGATCGACCCCCGCCGGGTTACCTGGAAGAGGGTGCTGGACGTGAACGACCGCATGCTCCGCAAGATCATCATTGGCCTGGGAGGCTCCAAGCAAGGCTTCCCACGGGAAGATGGCTTTGATATCACTCCAGCCTCAGAGATCATGGCTATCCTCTGCCTTTCCAACAATATGGACGAGCTGAGAGAGAGGATTGCCAATATCACGGTGGGCTTCACTCATGGCGGTGCTCCGGTGAAAGTGGGGCAACTGGGCTTTGAAGGAGCCATCACTGCCCTGCTCAAGGATGCTCTCAAGCCCAACTTGGTGCAGACCACGGAAAACACTCCCGCCTTCGTGCATGGAGGCCCCTTTGCCAATATCGCCCAGGGAGCCAACAGCGTGCTTGCCACCCGCACAGCCCTCAGCCTGGGAGACTATGTGGTGACCGAAGCTGGCTTCGGCTTTGATCTGGGAGCCGAGAAGTTCTTTGATCTGGTCTGCAAATATGGAAAGTTCTGCACCGATGCCGTTGTCCTGGTTGCCACTATCAGAGCCTTGAAACTCCATGGTGGAGCCAAACTGAAAGAGATTGCCCAGCCCGATCCCAAGGCTGTGGAACTGGGTCTGCCCAATCTCGCCAAACACATGGAAAACATCGATAAGTTTGGCATGAAGTCCATCATAGCCATCAACCGCTTCCCCACTGATACCGATGAAGAGATCAGGATTGTGGTGGATTTCGTGAAGGCTAATGGCTTTGACGTCTCGGTAGTGGAGTATCATGCCAAGGGTGGTGAAGGCGGATTGGAACTAGCTCAGCATGTGATCAATATGGTGGAGCATGACACCTGCCAGTATCGCGGTCTCTACGAGTGGGACAGCCCCGTGGAAGACAAAATTTACAAGATTGCCTCCGAGATCTATGGTGCTCAGAAAGTGGACTATACCTCAGATGCTCAAGCGGATCTGAAGAAAATCTATAAATATGGCTATGATAAACTGCCCATCTGCATCGCCAAGACCCAGAAATCACTCTCGGACAATCCTGAGCTCCTGGGACGCCCCAAAGACTTCCTCGTCACTGTGCGTGAGATTGTGATCGCCTCTGGCGCAGGATTCCTGATCCCCATCACCGGAGAGATAATGCGCATGCCGGGACTGCCCAGGCACCCCAGCGCAGAGACCATCGACGTCGAAAGCGACG
The DNA here is from genome assembly GCA_023421135.1 of Candidatus Cloacimonadota bacterium. Taxonomy (GTDB): domain Bacteria; phylum Cloacimonadota; class Cloacimonadia; order Cloacimonadales; family Cloacimonadaceae; genus PHBP01. Next base: position 50,041 of record JAEZUG010000094.1, read on the forward strand.
GCAATATCAGCGGCTTGTTCTAAACCAAGTATCTATAGATAGGGTGGAGACTACCTGTTGTCCCAAGGACAGGAGGTGGTTTTCACCCTATTTGATCATCACCATCCGTCTTGTGGCGGAAACTCCCCCCTGAGACAAACGATAATAGTAAATCCCTGAGCTCACAACCCGTTGACTTTCGTCCCTGCCATCCCAGAGGCTCAGATGCTCACCAGCCGGCAGAGACTCGTCACTGAGCAGCCTTCGCACCAATTGTCCTCTCAGATTATAGATCTCCAGGCTGGTTACACCGGAAACGGCTAAGGAGAAGGAGATGGAGGTACTGGGGTTGAAAGGATTGGGATAGTTCGGCCTCAGAGTCAGAATGGGAACAGGCGCAGAAGGATCTTCTCCGGCGGAACCCTGGCTGTTCAGATATCTGGCCCAGAGACCTGGATATCCATTTACTCTCTCGTCCGGTAGAACTCCCGTGCGATAATCCTTCCAGGTCAATAGCAGATTGTCCCCTATCACAGCTCCCTCCAGTACATCCTGAGGAT
>JAEZUG010000102.1 GCA_023421135.1 Candidatus Cloacimonadota bacterium
ACTATTGTTGTACAAATGGTTGAAATGCCTATGGATTCCTGCCTTCGCAGGAATGACATAATGTGAGCATTGGGTAATAATGGGTGTACTCTGTCGTGTTTCTGCGACATTACCTGAAAACTGATAATTATTCAATAGTCTTGTTACTTGTTACTGGTCACTGGTCACTCCCACAAAGCGACAAGATGTCGCTTCCACTTTCCTCTGCTTGTGCATGAATCCTCTGTGTGGTTTACCTGAAGTTCCCCCACCCCAGTCATGTAGCAGGATTTCAACAGCCCTTCTTCAAAAACTGAACTTAGTGCTTGACGCCCGAAAGCTCTCGAGTAATTTGCACTGTTGTGGAGACTTATACCTGTTTTTCCATATCAAAACCGTGTTTTATTACGGTCTCAGGACGTTTGAGACCGCTTGAATTAGTTTAATAAATTAGGAGAACTCATGAAGAAACTCGCACTCGTTCTACTGAGTCTGGTGCTTCTGTTCCTGGCTGCCTGTTCAGATAAAGATAATCTGACGCAGGTAAGCATTCAGGAGCTCGACGTCCCGCAGGACTTCAACTACAACATGAATAGCCAGATCTCCGTTGATATCCAGGGTCCCTACAGGCTTCCGCTCAGCATCACTACGGTGGACGGCAACCTCTTGTTCCGCGCCTATCTGATTCCGGAGCAGGGCATCAACACCCGTCTGACGCTTCCCACCACAGTTAAAAGAGTGGTGCTGCACTATCGCGGTCTGGAAAAGACCGTAGCTATCGCTCAGAACAGCCTGAGCTACAGTTTTAACACTGCCGAGTAGGAGATTATAGATGAAGAAGATATTAATTCTGGCAAGTCTGCTCCTCCTTGTTAGCCTAGTCTTAGCCCAGAGCGCCATTGTCGTCTGGGGACCAAACACTACTCACGGCCTCCAAAACCCACCCGCCGGCAGTGACTTTATAGCCGTCGCCGGGGGAGATAATTTTGCCGTCGCTCTGCGCAGCAATGGCACTCTTGTGGACTGGGGCAGCTTCAGTAGCGTGACCGGAAGCACTCCTTCCGGGAACAATTTTATCGCCATCTCTGCAGGAAAAGAGCACGCTGTGGCTCTGCGCAGCAATGGCACCCTTGTGGCATGGGGTAAAAATAACAAGGGACAGTGCAACGTTCCCGCCGGCAGTGACTTTGTGCAGATCGCCGCAGGCACTCAACACAGCCTCGCCCGCCGTGCCAATGGCACCGTGGTAGCCTGGGGATTGAACAGCTCCAATCAATGCAATGTTCCCGCTGGAGCTTTGTTTTCCGATATTGCAGCAGGAAACTCTTTTAGCGTCGGCGTTAGCGCCTCTCCTGCCACTGCAGGACAGCTTATTGCCTGGGGCTTAGGATGGAATGGAGAATTAAACATTCCCGCCGGTAGTGATTTTGTGAAAGTATCCGCCAAAAATATGCACGGCTTAGCTCTGCGCAGTAATGGACAGCTTCTGGCTTGGGGCAACAATGCCGCCAACACCAATGTAACTCCCGGGGTTTACCGCGACATGTCTGCCGGTTGGCAAGCAAACGTCGGCATCAAGACCGATGGTCAGCTTACAGCTTGGGCTAATCTCTGGGCGCTGAATACCATCCCAAATTGGGTGCAAGAGCTTGGTCTCACCACCGTGAGCTGCGGTTTGGATTTCAATCTGGGTCTCGTTGGGCCTCCCATCAATCCCGATGAGGATGAAGACGGTGTTCCGGATCATGAAGATGCCTATCCTACTGATCCCATGAGAGCTTACAACACAAATTATCCCATTGGCTCCACCACAAGTTGGGGAACCTGGGCTTATGAAGATATGTGGCCGGCACAGGGCGACTATGATTTCAACGATCTCGTTTTGGGTTACAAGCTCACTCTGGTGACCGATGCTCAGTTCAAGATCAAGGATATCATTGCCGATCTCAGATTGAGAGCCGTCGGTGCCACCTTCCAGAATGCTTTTGCCATCGAATTTCCTTTCCCTGCTTCCCGGATTGAATCTCTGCTCAGCACTGCGGATGGCGCTCCCTACAACATGCAGATCATTGATGCCGGAGCTCACTGCATCTTGAAAGTGATCAACAACACAGCAGATTTCGTGAGCGTTTCCGGGCACGATGTGTTCTGGAACACCCAGCTTGATCAACCACATTATCCGGATGTGCCGCTGAGTTTCAGTATCAGTCTCACAGAGGGCTTTGATCCCAATACTGCTCCTTCCTGGGGCATGCTCAATCCCTATCTGATCGTCAAGCGCGATCTGGGACACGAAGTTCACCTTCCCGGATTCCCGCCCACTACGTATGCCGATACTTCACTCTTTGGCATGGATGACGACACCACCAATCCTGCCACTGGAAGATATTACAAGACCGCTTCCAACCTGCCTTGGGCTTTGGATCTGCCCACGACCTGGATGTATCCCATCGAGCGCAAGCAGATCACCCAGGCCTACATGGCTTTTGCCCCCTGGGCTGAAAGTGCTGGAAGCGTTCATGCAGATTGGTACCTGATGCTCTCCGATCAGATCGTCCCGGAAAACATCTATAACCCCTGATTCTAAAGATAATAACAGATACATTGAAACGCTCCCTCTGGGGAGCGTTTTTCTGTGCCAACGATAGACAGAGTGGCAGCAGAGAATAGTGGATGGGTCATCCTGACGTTTTCTTTCAAAACAGAGGAAAAAAGCTCTGTTTGCCAGATTACGGAGTGTTTCTGCCAATTCGGAGATTTCGGGGTCCCCGAAGCTGAACGAAGTGAGGCTTTGGGGTAAATTGGCAGTCCAGGCGGTACGGCGACCGCCTGGACCAAAGCGAAGCAGCGCAGCTCTTGTTTCTCGTCACTTGTCACTGGTCACTCCCACAAAGCGACAAGATGTCGCTTCCACTCTGTTCACTGTTCGCCCCAAAGAGCTACTGCGCTATTTATTCTACAGATTGACACGGAAATTGCATGTATCTTAATCAGCGATATATCTGTTCGCCTCTGTGCGAGAATATGCTATATTTTGTTTGTGAACCGTCCGCCTCAGGGGAGGACAAATTGTCTAAGCACTCTAGTTTAAATAACAAAACAGGAGAACATATGAGAAAGCCAGTCCTATTGCTGGTTCTGCTTGTGCTGCTGAGCTCGCTGAGCTTTGCGGCCGTGGCAGAATACAGCTTTGCGCAAGCTCCGGTTACCTACATGGAGCTCACAGCGCCCACTCAGATACATGCAGCAGACGTGGATGATGCCATGTCTCCGGTGATCGACATTGGGTTCAATTTTGCCTATTCGGATGGCGTTTACACCCAGTTCAAGGCAAACTCCAATGGTTTCATCACCCTAAACCCCAGCTCCACCACATCCCTATCCAATAATCTCACCACTCAGCTCTTGATTATTGGCGGCGTGTGGGACGACCTGAAGACAAATACCGATGGCAGTGTTTCTTATGAACTCAGCGGAGCAGCTCCCAACCGGGTGCTGACCGTGCAGTATAAGAACCTCAAATGGTATTACAATGCCTCACCGGTGAATCTGATCAATTTCCAGATCAAGCTCTACGAGACCACGAACCAAGTGGAGATCGTCTATGGAACTCTGGGAGAAGCTCCCGGGACCTCCGCTTCTGCCTCCATTGGTATTTCCGGAGCCGTTGCTGGAGACTTCCTCAGCGTTACTCCCGGTTCTCCTGCCACAGCTTCGTTTGTAACCGAATTTGCCACCGTGAATGCCTCCAGTGTTCCTTTTATGACCGGGAACAAATATGTCTTCACGCCTCCGGTTGCCAACCAACCCCCCAATCCTGCTTTGGTAATTTTCCCTGCCAATAACGGCTGGGTCTTCTTTGACAGCGTTCTCTCCTGGAGAAGCGGCGGCGGCTTGCCAGATAGCTACAACGTCTATTTCGGCACCGATCCCAATCCTCCCTTTATTCAAAATCAAACCACCACTACTTACGCGCCTGTTCTGGCGATGGGCACCACCTATTATTGGAAAATAGTGCCTCAGAATAGCTTTGGCCCTGCAGTCGATTGCCCAGTCTGGAGCTTCAGAACTCCCACGATGAGCCAGATTGCCGAAAGCTTTGATGCTGCCAGTTTCCCGCCTGCCGGCTGGGCAAACCCCGGCACCTATACCCGCAGCACCACCACGCCCTATCACGGCACTGCGACAGCTTACAAATATGCACCCGTCACTCCGGCTCTGCTTTCCACACCTCTGGTGAGCATCACGGCAAACTCTGCCCTCAATTTCTGGGCACGCACCTCCGCTACCACCGGTAATGGCAGAATCCAGATCCAATATTCTCCGGATCGGATCACCTGGACCAATATCGGAGAGCAAATCTCCCTGCCCACTGCTATCACTTGGAATAACTACAACGTGGATCTGAGCTCTCTGGCTGGCAACAACTACTATCTGGCCTTTGCCTCCAGCTCCACCACCAGCTCCACAGCTATCTATCTGGATCTGGTCTTTGGACCGGAGATCGTACCCGTGGTTCCGGATGCCGTGAACCTCACATCTCCTGCTGATGCAGCTCAGAACGTTGTGGAGAATCTTACTCTGAATTGGACTCCCGCTTCCACTGGCGGCGTTCCCACTGGTTACAGAGTCTATCTGGACAACAATCCCAATCCCGAGACCCTGGCCACCACCACCACGAGCTTGCTGTTCACTCCGGATGGCCCTCTGGAATATGGCGCTACCTACTATTGGAAAGTGGTAGCCTTCAACGAAGCCGGAGACGCTCCTGCCAGCGCTGTTCGCAGCTTCACAGTGCGTCCCAATCCTGTAGTGAGCACCTTCCCTTACAATGTGGATTTTGGCACCACCACTACCGATCCTTTCCCGCCGGTCAACTGGACCAAGCACAGCGGTGTCCTGGCAGAACCCACAGTTCTGGGTGCTGCCGGCACGGGAAGCTGGATCATGGACGACTGGCAGAACATTACCACTCCTCCCAATAAAGCCGCCAGAATCAACATCTATTCCACTCTGAACGGCTGGTTGATCACTCCTCCGCTGAATCTTCCCGGAACGGATTATCAACTGGAAGTGGATCTTGCGCTCACAGACTATGGCAATTCCAACCCCATCAGCAGTGATCCCAATGGCACCACCGGTGTGGACGATCGCTTCATCATCCTGATCGGCGATGGCACCACCTGGTCTCCTGCCAATATCCTGAGGGAATATAACAACACGGGTTCGCCCTTTGTGTATAATGACATTCCCAACACCGGGACACGCCTCACTCTTCCTCTGGTGGGTCACTCCGGCATGAGGCAGATTGCTTTCTACGGAGCTTCGACCACCAGTAATGCCGATAATGACTTCTTTATCGATAACGTTACCGTGCGTCAGAGCCCCAGCGCTCCCATCTTTGCCATCACTCCCGAGGCTTGGGATTATGGCACGGTGCTGCTGGGCTACACTCCCAGCCGCGAGTTTGTCTTCAGCAACAACGGCATTGGCACCCTGAGTGTATCCAATATCAGCATCTCAGGCAGTCCTTTCTTCACGCTTACCAATCTGCCCACACTTCCTGTGAGCCTTACGATCGGGCAGACTTCCAGCTTCAATGTGGTCTATAGCCCCACCGCTGCCGGTGCTCACACCGCTACCATCTCCATCACGGACAACCTGGGCCGGGTGGTGAATACTGTGGTCGTGAACGGCACAGGTTTTGACGCTACTATCACCACATTGCCTGCTATGGAAAACTGGGATGCAGTGACTGTTCCCGCCCTGCCTCTGGGCTGGACTGCTCTGGTGCAATCCACCGTGACTACTGCTTATGCCAAGACAGTCACCACTTCTCCTCACACCACACCAAACGTGGCTGCTCTCTACAACGCCACCGATGCAGAAGCCACTGTGCTCCTGATTGCTCCTCCTCTGGCTACGACTATTCCCGTGAATACTACCAGAGTAAAAGCCTGGCTGAAGAGCTCGACTGCCGGTTATCCCATCTCCATCGGCGTGATAACCAACCCCAGCGATGCTTCAACCTATCAGGAAATACAAAACATAGCTCTTACCACCACCTGGACACAATACACCATCCCGATGCAGGCTTATGCAGGTACCGGACGCTACCTGGCCGTCAAGCATGGCCTGGGTGGAACCTCCCGCACTCTGTATGTGGATGAAGTGGAACTGGAAGCGGTGGGCGCCAATGATCTGGCTGCTACTACCCTCTCCGGACCAACTTCACCTTCCAGTGGTAATGCCGCCTCCTACACAGCAACCGTTCTCAATAACGGTTTGGATACTCAATCCACCTACACCGTCCAACTGATCGATGCCAACGATGCAGTATTGGCTACAGCCAATGGCACCAGTGTGGCATCAGGACAAACTGTGGATATTCCCATCTCCTGGACTCCCACAACGGAAGGTCCTGCAACCCTCAGAGCGAGAGTGGTCCTGGCCGGAGATATCAACCCCGGAAACAACACTTCAGCTCCTCTCTCCATCATAGTGATGCCTTCTCAGACTATCTCCGTCACCATCGGTGAAGGCAACCTGGCAGAAGGCGTGCCTTGGGAATTCTTCTACAAGAATAGTATCTTCCAAACTCTGTACTACCCTGCCGAGATTGGCTTCTATGGCCAGGTGATAGCAGTGCAGTTCTACAACAACTTCGTAACAACCACTCTGCAAAACAAACCGGTCAAACTCTGGCTGGGTTCCACTCAAATGGAAAACCTGGCTGATGGTTGGGTGCCCTTCAATGAACTTACCCTGGTTTATGACGGCACTCTGAACTTCCCTGCCGGAGCAAATTCCATCACAGTTCCCTTGCAGACACCTTATAGCTATACAACAGGTAACCTGGTGCTCTATGCCCAACGTCCGATGGACACTGCCTATTTCTCCAGCTCGGATAACTTCCAGGCTCAGACAGTTGGCACCAACAGATCTCGTAAGCTGCAATCTGACAGCACTGTTTACGATCCCGCCGCTCCCACTGGTGGAACCGTCTCAGGAACCTTCCCCAAGACTACCTTCGTCATGACTCCTCTGGGAACCGATCCTGTGATCGGCATCAATCCCTCAAGTGTGGATTATGGCACAGTCCTGCTGGGAAGCAGCCACGTCCGTAACGTCTCCATCATGAATATGGGTGGTGGAACTCTGGGTATCAACAGCTTGAGCATTTCTGGCTCTCCCTTCTATACAATGACCACCCAGCCCACCGTACCCGCCAACCTGAACACAGGTCAAAGCCTCGTTCTGAGCGTTACCTATGCTCCCACTACAGCCGGCACCCACACCGCCACCATCACCATCGTGGATAACCAGGGTACCCGCCGCACCATCAATCTGGGATCCAGAAACCAGGCCGAAACCCGCACCACAAACACAGTAGCCATCACAGGTATTGCTCTGGATGCTACCATCACAGCTCTGCCCTATAGCTACAGCTTTGATGATGTGACTGCTCCGGCCCTGCCCATTCAGTGGAGCAAGCTGGTGCAATCCACTGCCTCCGCTCTGGTGCAAACCTATACCACTACACCTCAGTCTGCACCCAATACAGCAGGTATGACAAACAGCACAGACGCCACAGCCACAGCAATCCTGATTGCTCCGCCTCTGGCCACCACTCTGCCTGTAAACACCACCAGACTCAAGTTCTGGGGCAGATCTGCCTCCAACGGCTATACCCTCTCCGTAGGCGTGATGAGTAATCCTGCCGATGCAACAACCTACACAGAGATTCAGATGCTGAGCCTCACCTCTGTCTGGACTGAATATGTGGTCTCCCTCACCGGATATGCCGGAACAGGAAGATTCATCAGCTTCAAGCATGGCCTGGGCGGCACCAGCCGTACTCTCTATATCGATACTGTTACCATAGAACAGGTTGCCCCGAACGATCTGGGTGCCCAATCCATCTCCGGTAATGCCACTCCCACTCAAGGGATGAGCGCCAGCTACATCGTGAACGTTCAAAACTGGGGAACCGTAACCCAAAACGACTATCAGGTGAAGCTCTTCAGCGCTGATGGCACCGAGCTCAGCTCTGTGCCCGGCCCTGCCATCAATGCCGGACAGATTGTCCCCGTGACAGTTCAATGGGTTCCCGCCACTCAGGGCGCTTTGACCATCTACGGAAAAGTAGTCCTGGCCGGCGATGCCAACTCCGCAAACGACCAAACACCTTCCCTGAACCTCCTGATCAACCCTCCCGGCGTGATGTCTCTCACAATCGGCGAAGGTGGCTCCACTGCCCGCGTTCCTCTGGATATGTTCTACAAAAACAGCCTCTTTGAGACTGTCTTCACCAATGCCGAACTGGGCGGCTTTATGGGGCAGATCACCGGTATCCAATTCTACAACAACTTCACTACCAACCTGCCCGGCAAACCCACCAAGGTCTGGCTGGGAACCACTACCGCAGAAAACCTCAGCGCCGATTGGATTCCTTCCACTCAGCTCACTCAGGTCTTCGATGGCACAGTGGATTATCCCTCCGGGGCAAACACCATCACCATTCCCCTGGTCCAGCCCTTCTTCTATATGAACGGCGAGAACCTGGTGATGATGGTGAACCGTCCCATGGATACATCCTACTTCTCCTCTTCGGACGTCTTTGTGACCCAGACCGTGGGCACAAACCGCAGCCGCAACGTCTATAGCGATGGCACTGCCTACGATCCTGCCGCTCCTCCCACAGCCACAGCCAACGGCGTCTTCCCCAAGACCACCCTCCTGGTGATACCCGGCGGAGTGGGAGACATTATGGGAACCGTTACCGCTGCGAGCGGAACACCTCTGGCAGACGTCACCGTTAGCCTCCAGGATACAGGATATACCACAACCACAAACGCTTCTGGACAATACAGCTTGCTGAACGTCCTTCCCGAAAACTACACTATGGTATTCTCAAAGCATGGCTACATCACCTACACCCAAAACATCGTGCTGGAAGAAGATGATGAGCTGGTAGTGAATGCCACTCTCCAACCGATGCCCACAGTGAACGTGACAGGCACCATCACCGCCTCCGACACCGGTGCTCCGATCAATGGAGCAGCCATCAGTCTGAGCGGCTACCAAGCCTATAGCGCCACCACCAATGCCGCTGGCTCCTTCACCATTCCCGGTGTCTATTCCGGCCACACCTATGGCTATATCATCGCCGCCAATGGTTACTCCGTGATGGATGGCACCATCGATGTTGGCACCACGAACCACAACATGGGCACAATCGTTCTGGCAGAAATGGCCTTCAGCCCCACTGGTATTACTGCTGAAGCCAACCAGACCAATACTGCCGTGACCCTCACCTGGGTAGCTCCCAACCCCAATGGAATCGACCTCATTGAAGGCTTTGAGAGCACAGTCTATCCGCCTGTGGATTGGACCCAAACCATCACCAATGCCGGTCCTCCCAATGCCAGCGGAGTGGCTCCCTCCTGGAGCAGATTCGGCTCCGTCACGGTTGCCTCAGAGCTCGTGAATCCTACCGAAGGTAACTTCCAGAACGGCCTCTGGTGGGCTTATGAACATCAGGACGAATGGTTAATCACCCCCAACTTCTACGTGCCCGTCGGCACCATGATGACCTTCGACACCTATGCCTACATGGGCTCAGCCGCCGGAGATCACTATTATGTGAAGATCTCCACAGATAACGGCAACAACTGGACAGTGCTTTGGGATGCCTCAGCTCAGACCGGTGGATGGAACTATTATGCCAGCCCCATCACCATTGATCTGACGCCGTATGTGTCTCAGACTGTCAAGATCGCCTTCCACGCTGTGGATCCTCCGTCCAACGACGGTCTCTGGTATGTCTGGTTTGTCGATAATATCAACATCACAAACAATGCCGATCGCATCACCTTCAATAGCGGAGATCTGATCCGTCGCAGTGCCGGAAGCGTACGCTCTGGATTCAGCGCCAATGCTCCCACGCTGCCCTCACGTCCTCAGCAAAATGGTTGGCTGCGCACCGAAAGCTCCTGGCCGATACCGACTGAAAGCAGCGAACCCAGCCGCGTGCTCTTGGGTTACAAAGTCTGGAGATTCGTCTCCGGACAGGAAAGCAACCAGAACACCTGGGTGCTGCTCAATCCTGAGGCTACCACGGAACTCAGCCTGGTTGACAATGGCTGGGCAGACCTTGCCAATGGAGAATATCGCTGGGCTGTGCGTTCCATCTACACTGCAGATGTGATGTCTGCTCCTGCCTTCTCACCCATCCTCACCAAGCTTACCATCACTGGTATGATCAGCGGAGTCGTGAGAAAACAGGATAACACGGCTATCGCCGGAGCAACCGTCACTGCAGGCACTGTCTCCGCCACCACCAATAGCACCGGTGCTTACACTCTGATCATCCCGATCGGCACATACAGCGTTACTGCCTCTGCCACAGGATATCAGAGCAACACCGTGGAAAACATCACAGTCAACGAGAACCTCACCACCACTGTGAACTTCACCCTGACCCCCGGTTCTTCCGGAGAAGATAACAACCTGCCCGTGGTCGCTACTCAGCTCTCGGGCAACTATCCCAACCCCTTCAACCCCAGCACCACCATCCGCTACAGTGTGAAAGATCCCGCCCTTATCCGGATCGAGATCTATAACCTGAAGGGACAATTGGTGAAGACTCTGGTTGACGAACAGCAGAGCACCGGCCACTACAATGTGATCTGGAACGGAAGAGATTCCGCCGGTCGCAACGTGGGCAGCGGTGTCTATCTCTATAGAATGCAGGCAGGAGACTACAGCTCCACCCGCAAAATGATGCTGATGGAATAAACTAATCCGGCTCTCTTGAGCCAATAATATGAAGAACCCCGGGAGACCGGGGTTTTTCTTTTTTTGTAGAGGCGGTCGCCGTACCGCCTGCAATAATGGTAGAGGCGGTCGCCGTACCGCCTCGCGTGTCGGGGTGTGTCTCTACAAGTTAATAGTGAAAAGTTAATGGTGAATAGAGGTAAGCCGCAGTCTCCCAGCTTCTCACCTACCGGACTTGTCACTCCCCCTCTGTTCACTGTTCACTGTTCACTGCTCACCCCTCTTCCTCTGATTCTATTCGGTTTCTTCACCATTTTACTTATCATATTAGTGAATTTCGTGAATAAGGTTTTCGTTTGCTCAGAGCATAAGTGTATTAGTAACCTAGCTATTTCAGAGCCACTGGAGGTGGCATGGGCTTCAAGCTAAAGACTTTTGTAACAATGCTATTGCTGTTGTCTGGCTTAATACTGGCCGCAAAGACTGTGCGCGTTGCAGTCTATGATAATCCTCCTAAAACCTATCTGGACGAAAACGGGGTGGGCAAGGGCATCTTCTTTGATATTATCATGGAGATCGCTCAAAGAGAAGGCTGGAACCTCACCTACGTGCCTGGAGGCTGGGATGAATCTTTGGATCGCTTGCGTAGCGGTGAGATTGATCTGATGCCCGATCTGGCCTATAATGCCCAGCGGGATTTGCTCTATTCTTTCCACGACGAGCCGGTGCTCTCTTCCTGGAGCCAGATCTATTCTGCCAAAGGCCTTGGGGTAAAATCCATCCCGGATATGGACGGCAAAAGAGTTGCCGTGCTGGCAGGCTCCATTCAGGAAACCGCTTTGCAGTCGCTGACCGCAGCCTTTGGCATCAAGGTGGAGATCATTTCCTACGAAAGCTTTGAGCAAGCCTTCCAGGCTGTGGCTGAGGGTGAGGCAGAACTGGCGGCTACCAATATGTTTTACGGTGCTCTGGAATCCAAAAAACTGGGCTTGGAAGACACCACCATCATGTTTGAACCCTCTTCCCTCTTCTTTGCCACCAAAAAAGGGGAAAACCTCGATCTTCTGCAGGCCATAGACCGCCATCTTATAGAGATGAAAGCAGATCCTGACTCACCTTACTACCGCGCAATCAAGTCCTGGCAGCCGGAGGAAACCAAATTCGTGATCCCCGCCTGGATCAAGATTCTGGCGCTGGCGCTGGGATTGGGGCTGATCTATGGTGGGACGGCTGCTTTCATCCTGAAGCGTCAGGTTCGGCTTCGCACCATGGAGCTTCAATCCAGCAACCGGGAGATGGAAGGGCGCATCATTCTGCGCACAGCTCAGCTAGAGGCTGCCATGCTCAAAGCTCAGGAATCGGACATGCTCAAATCGGCCTTTCTGGCCACTATGTCGCATGAACTGCGCACTCCGCTGAATTCCATCATTGGCTTCACCGGCATCTTGATGCAGGAGCTTCCCGGCAAGCTCAATGAAGAACAGAAGAAACAGCTTTCCATGGTGCAAAAAAGCTCCAGGCATCTGCTCACTCTGATCAATGACGTGCTGGACATTTCCAAGATAGAAGCCGGGCAATTGGATCTGGCTCCGGAGACGTATAGCCTGAAGGAATCCCTCGAAAAGCTTCAGGGGATCATTCTGCCCACTGCCCAAACCAAAGGGCTGGAGCTGGATTATCAACTGGAGCAGGATGATATCGAGCTCTTTACAGATAAACGCCGGGTGGAACAGATCATCCTGAACCTCCTGAGTAATGCAGTTAAATTCACCGATCACGGCAAGGTTTCGCTGCTCTGCCGCAGTGAGGGAGGCAAGCTCATTGTGGATGTGAAAGACAGCGGGATCGGCATTTCCAAGGATAATATCCACAATCTCTTTCAACCCTTCCGCCAGATAGAATCCGGGCTCACCCGCCGTTATGAAGGCACCGGCTTGGGGCTCTCCATCTCCCAGAAACTTGCTGCACTATTGGGTGGAAAAATAGTCGTAACAAGCATTGAGGGTGAAGGCAGCACCTTCAGCCTCATCATACCGCTAAAATTGGAGAGACGTAAATGAAGGCTAAGATCCTGATTATTGAAGACAATGCGGAAAACTACTATCTTATGCGTTATCTTCTGGAAAGTTTTGAGTATGAGGTTCATGGAGCAGAGACTGGACTAACAGGGCTCAAGCTCGCTCCAGAGTTGATGCCGGATTGCATCCTGCTGGATATTCAGCTCCCGGAGATGGACGGCTATGAAGTCGCCCGCTCCCTGCGCACCAACCGGCTGCTGGATGATATCCCGATCATCGCAGTTACCTCCTATGCCATGCAGGGAGATAAGGAACGGGCTCTGGCCTCTGGTGCCAATGCCTACATAGAGAAGCCCATCAATCCCGAACACTTTGTGGGAGACTTGGAGCATTACATTGGAACGTTTAAAGAAAAAAGGGGAATTATATGAGAATTCTGGTAGTTGACGACCATGAAGAAAACCTCATAATGCTGCAAAGCTTGCTGGTGGGGCATGGAAACTCCGTGAAGCTGGCACGCAACGGAAAAGAAGCGCTGGATATGCTGCAATCCGAGATCCCGGATCTGATCATCAGTGATATCCTGATGCCTATCATGGATGGCTTCACTCTTTGCCGGGAAATCCGCAAGGATGAACGCCTCAAGCATGTGCCTTTTATCACCTACACAGCTACTTACACAGGGAAAAAGGATGAAGATTTTGCCCGGGAGATCGGCTCGGACGAGTTCATCGTGAAGCCCTGCGAACCGGATGAACTGCTCCGCAAGATCAAAGAAGTCATGGATAAGGTGCAGAAGCTGGGCAGAAGCACTCCGGGAAGCTCTCTGGACGAGAACGAAGTGCTGAAGCTCTACAACGAACGTCTGGTGCGCAAGCTGGAACATAAGATGCTGGAAACCGAGAAAGAGGTGGAGGCCAAGATTCAAGCTCTGGAAGCTCTGAAGCGTAACCAGGAAATCCTGAACACCACGCAGCAGATAGCCCGCATTGGTGGCTGGCAGGTGGACTTGGTGAAGAGCAAGCTCTATTGGACAGATGAGCTCTATCTTCTGCATGGGCTGGATCATGAGCGATTTCTGAGCATGGAAGAGCAAATCGGGATCAGCCTCGATTGCTATAGCCCGGAAGATCGGATCAGAGTAGAAAAAGCCTATGAAGAGTGCAAGAAGACTGGCAAAGCCTATGTCCTGGAGTGTGATTTTACCAACCTTCAGGGAGAAAAGATGATTGTTGCCACTGCCGGAACTGCCGTTATGCAGGATGGGGTAGTCACTCAAATCTTTGGCAGTTTCCAGGATATCACCCGCCAACGACAGGCCGAGCAGGAGCAATCCAAGCTCAAGAACCAGCTCATGCAGGTGCAAAAACTGGATTCCATCGGCAGGCTCGCCGGTGGAGTGGCACACGATTTTAACAATATCCTCACGGTTATCATGGGCTACACGGAAGAGATTATGGCCAATCTCCGGGAGTCCGATCCCGTCTATGCTGATGTGGAGCAGATCAATAAAGCCGGTGCCAGAGCTTCCAGCCTGGTGCGGCAGCTTCTGGCCTTTAGCCGCAAGCAAGCCGGAAACGTTTGTGAAATGCAGCTCAATTCCACCCTGGAAGATATCCATAAGATGCTGCTCAGGCTCCTGGGAGAAGATATCGTGATCGAGCTTGATCTGGAGGAGAAGCTCCGCCTCATCAATGCAGATCCTGGCCAGATCGAACAGATCATCATCAATCTGGGCATCAATGCCCGTGATGCCATGCCTGCCGGGGGACACTTCTGGGTTGGCACCAGAAACATTGCCACAACTGATCTCTTCCTCAGCGCTTATCCGGATATTCCTCCCGGAGAATACGTCATGCTCAAAGCCACAGACACCGGCATCGGCATGAGCAGCGAAACATTGGAACACATCTTTGAGCCCTTCTTTACTACCAAGAAAGAACTGCAAGGCACCGGGCTGGGACTGGCTACTATCTACGGCATAGTGAACCAGTCCAATGGCTTTATCCGGGTGGAAAGCGAGCTGGGGAAAGGCACCAGCTTCTACATCATCTTCCCCGCAGTGATCAATCCCGCAGAAATTGCTGCCAAGAAGCAAGCCGAAGCTGCTCAGAAGGGAGATAAAGAGCTCATAGTGATCGTGGAAGATGATCCTTCCATCCTATCCATGATCCAGATGATGATCCGTAAGCTGGGATACGAGGTGGCAACGGTGGAAAGTGCCGAAGAAGCCATCAACCTCTTCCAGGAAGGCAAGCTCCGTCCCGACCTCCTGATTACAGACATGGTGATGAACGGCTCCAGCGGCCTGGATCTGATCCACAAGCTGCAACCCCTCCACCCCGATCTGAAGCTCATCCTGATGTCGGGCTATGCGGAGCGCGGTCTAACTCAGGATGGCAGCCTGGACACCTCTATCCCCTTCCTGCAAAAGCCCTTTACCCGGGCTGAACTGGCAGAGATCATCCGCGTAACCCTCAATAAGTAGTTCCACTATAGTCACGGCATCTACCCGGCTGCGAAGCTTGGTAGATGCCTCTTTTCTATCTTCTGAACGGTCTCTCTCCACTTTCTATCATTTCCCACTTGCATAGTAGGATATCAAGACTAATATATCCAGTAAAAGATAAAATCATCATGGAGAACATAAATGAAACTACTCGTACTCTTTTACTCGACCTACGGACACATCTATGCCCTGGCCAAAGCTGCCGCTGAAGCAGCCGAAAAAGCCGGAGCAGAAGTGCATTTGAAGAGAGTTCCCGAAACTCTGCCCCCAGAGCTTTTGGAAAAGATTGGCGGCCTGCAAGCGGCTGAAGCCTGGAAGGATATCCCCCTCGCCAGTCCTGAGGAACTGCCTCAGTACGATGCTATCCTCTTTGGATCCCCCACCCGGTTTGGCATGATGGCTTCTCAGATGAAAGCTTTCCTGGATGGCACCGGTGGACTCTGGGCCAAAGGCGCCCTGGTTGACAAGCTTGCCGGAGTCTTCACTTCCACAGCCACCCAACACGGAGGCCAGGAAGCCACCATACTGAGCTTTCACACGGTTCTGATGCACCACGGCATGATCCTGGCCGGGCTGCCATATAGCTTCCCGGGACAGTCCTCTATGAATGCCATCATCGGCGGCTCACCCTATGGTGCAGGCACGGTGACGGGACCGGACGGTTCCAAGAGCCCCGAAGCCGCAGATCTGGATGGAGTTCGCTTCCAGGCAGAACGGCTGGTGCGGCTCGCACAGAAACTCAAAGCATAGCTATCTACTGCAGAGGAGCGGAAGCCCGGAGCAAGCTGCCGCTCCACTCTATTTTCATAGACTCCTGCTCAATCCCAAGCAAAAGGCTGAGCCCTGATGGACTCAGCCTTTTCACTTCTAACTTCTAACTTCTAACTTCTAACTTCTAACTGTATAGAGCTACAGCTTGACCATATAATCCACCAGGTCGGTCACCCGGCAGGAATATCCCCACTCGTTGTCGTACCAACTGAAGACCTTCACCATGGTTCCCTTCACATAGGTGATCAGAGAATCATAGATGGAGGAATGAGCATTGCCAACTATATCTATGGAGACGATCGGCTCGTCGCTATATTGCAGGAAGCCTTTCATATAGGTCTCGGCAGCTTCTTTGATGGCAGCGTTAACTTCTTCCTTGGTGGTGGGACGCTCGGTATTGACTGCCAGATCGACCAGAGAACCATCCGGAGTAGGCACTCTGATGGCAACGCCATCCAGCTTGCCGGAAAGCTCCGGGATCACCAGTCCGATTGCCTTGGCGGCACCGGTGGAGGTGGGAATCATGCTCATAGCGGCGGCTCTGGCTCTTCTGAGGTCGCTATGCGGGAAGTCCAGGATGCGCTGATCGTTGGTGTAGGAATGGATCGTGGTCATGATCCCTTCCTTGATGCCAAAGTGATCGTGAATCACCTTGGCCACGGGAGCCAGGCAGTTCGTGGTGCAAGAGGCATTGGAGACGATCAAATCTGTGGCTTTGAGAGTTTTATGATTCACTCCCATCACGATGGTGGCATCGATGGCATCCTTGGCAGGAGCTGTGAGCACAACCTTCTTAGCCCCGGCTTTGAGGTGTTTGGAAGCCTTTTCTTTGCTGGTGAAGATACCAGTGGATTCCACCACGACATCCACTCCCAAATCTGCCCAGGGCAGGTTTTCAGGATCTCTCTCGGCAAAGATGCGGATCTTTTTGCCATCTATCACTAGGCTGTCTTCCGTGTGAGAGACTTCCCCGGGATAGATCTTGTGGATACTGTCATACTTGAACAGAAATGCCAGAGTCTTGGCATCCGTGAGGTCGTTTATGGCAACGATGCTGACCTCGGGATAACGCTTCAGGAAGCTGCGCAGCACCAGGCGTCCAATCCTGCCGAAACCGTTGATAGCTACTT
This sequence comes from Candidatus Cloacimonadota bacterium, assembly GCA_023421135.1. Taxonomy (GTDB): domain Bacteria; phylum Cloacimonadota; class Cloacimonadia; order Cloacimonadales; family Cloacimonadaceae; genus PHBP01. Next base: position 17,187 of record JAEZUG010000102.1, read on the forward strand.
TGGTCATCTTAACTCCTTTTATAACAATATACTGTTGTTTGCACTACCCGTGACCTGGCAGAAGCCCATGATGGTCTTTTGCATCACGTCTTCACCTTTGGCCAGCCACTTACGGGGATCGAACTTGCTCTTGTTTGGGATATAATCTTCCAGAGCCACACCTGCGGGACAGACGATGGCGTCCTTTTCCTTTTCCCAATAGGCCTGCACGGCAGTCGCCATATCCATCTGATAGTGAGTGTCTTTATTGATCTTCACGACTCCATTGGCGATGGCTTTGATCTGCTGTTCATCCGTGAGCCCGGAAGCTCCATGCAGCACCAGGCCGCGCTCCACGCCGTTCTTGATCAGCAGAGCGTCGATCTCTTTGATCAGATCCAGACGCAGCACGATATTGGCACCTTTGGAAACTCCATGATTGGTGCCCACGGAGGCAGCAAAGAGATCCACATTGGTCTTCATCACAAATTCCAAGGCCTCTTCGGGCTTGGTGTAGAGCTCGGTGTCTGAAACAATCTCATCTTCCGTACCCTTGATATGCCCGATCTCGCCTTCCACCAGGATACCGTGTTTGTGGGCAACCGCCACCACTTCCTTGGTGATGCGGATGTTTTCTTCCAGCTTTTCTTTGGAAGCGTCTATCATCACGGAAGTTACCAGGTTACGTTCGATGCAGTAAACGATGAAATCAAAGTAGTTGGGAGTGGCGTGGTCAATGTGCAGTCCCACCCCGCTTTTGGGGAATTGAGCGGCAAAAGTCTTGATCATGGTGGAGATCAGCTCTGCCCCCACCTTGATGTCCTGAGAAGCTCCTGCGGCATACTTGCAGGCACCGCTGCTCATCTGCATCAGGCCGTCTGAACCCACGGCGTCGTAACCTTGCACAATCGCCCGGATTTGAGTGTCAAACACAACGTTGGATGCAATGATCCCAAAGCGTTGTTTCTTTGCCTTCTGAAAAACCATGCCCAGTTGGGAACCGGTTAAAAACATCTTTACCTCCAGTAAATTAGGATATTTAGTATGTCTATGATAATATCAGTCTTTAGTCTCAGGCGTCAAGGAAAATCTTCCAAAGCGTGAGTTTCGGGGAATGGACGATATGGACACAATGGCCCTTATGGACGATATGGACTCGCTAAACGCGCTCTTCTTGCGCACTAACTACTCACCCATTCCAAACGCATATCATACTCATGTGACACGCATGATTTTACATGGGTGTCACATGGGTGTCTCATGGGTGTCTCATGCGTGTCTGGTTAGTGACAAGTGACGAGTGACAAGAACAGCTTGGGTGAAGCTGGGAGACAACGGCTGCGGCGAGTGAACAGTGAGTGACGTGGTGACGTGGTGACGTGACCTGTAGGTGTGAAGCTGGGAGAGAATCCTGTTGATCCCGTCGATCCAGTCATCTGCGTTCTATTCATTTAACGAGGATTTCAGAATTAGAGGATTAGAAAGGAAAGAAATCTGTGTAAATCCGTTCAATCTGCGTCATCTGTGTTCTATTCATTTAACGAGGATTTCAGGATTAGAAAGGAAAAAATCTGTGTATATCCGTTCAATCTGCGTCATCTGCGTTCTATTCATTTAACGAGGATTTCAGGTTATCAGAGTTCTATCGTCAGCCCCTATCCCCACTTCTCCCGCTGAATTTTCTTGACACAAGACATCCACCTCAATAGTCTTGCAGAATTCTGGAGATTGGTGGCAAATGATGGATAAACCGCGCAGAAACTATGTGAGATACCTGGTCACAGAACGCGAGCAGAACATGCTGCTCTGCCTCTGTGGTATCCTGCTTTTGGGCTTTGGACTCAGGCTCTTTGCTTGGGAACCTTCCCGGCAAATTCAGCAAGACCGGGATGAACAAGCTTTGCGAACCGAGCTGGCCGCCCCGGAAAGCCTCCAGATCGATCTTCGCATAGCCTCCAAAGAAGAGCTGATGGCTCTCCCCGGGATCGGAGAGCATCGTGCCGCAGCCATCCTGGAGTATCGCGCTGCACATCCCTTCAACTCTGTGAACGAGATCATGAACGTCAGCGGCATCGGCCCGGTTACCTATGAGAATATGAAGCCTATGCTGCTGCTCTTTGGCAATTCCGAACCTCTGTCAGAAGGCAGAAGAACCCCCCGGAGCAGAAGCTCAGCCTCCACTGCTGCAGCAGTTTCGGATAGCAGCAGGATAGATCTCAATCACGCCAGCCTGGAAGAACTCTGCTCGCTCAGCGGCATCGGAGAAACCAGAGCCCGGGCGATTCTTGCCTATAGAGCAGAGCACGGCGCCTTCCGCAGCATCGAAGAGATCATGGATGTCCAGGGGATAGGCCCCGGTATCTTTGAGAGGAATAGACACAGGCTGATAGTGAACATTGAACAGTGAACAGAGGGTGACCAGTGACAAGTGACCAGTGACAAGTCAGGTAAGCGCATAGCTAGGAGACTAAAGCCATAGTCCTGTAGGGGCAGACCTGCGTGTCTGCCCGTAAGGAACGGCATTTTAGGTAGCCAGCAAAACCACACACAGCCGAAATAGAGCCCTGAAGGGGCGCTTATCTGATAGCGATGGGCTGCCGCCCATCGCTATCAGATAAGCGCCCCTTCA
>JAEZUG010000042.1 GCA_023421135.1 Candidatus Cloacimonadota bacterium
GCACCGAAGCACAGGATAAAGGTTCTCACACTGTTGTCTGGAACGGCACAGACAATAGTGGCTCAGCCTGTTCATCAGGAGTGTATTTCTATAGGCTGAGAACCTCAGACAATACTCTGGTCCGAAAAATGCTTATGTTGAAATAGGATATAAATGAAAAGGGAGGGGCTTGCCCCCTCCCCGCACTTTGGAGAAAGAATGAACTGGAAAAGCTTGATCGTTCTCATGATTGCCATGATTGTTATTGCTTCAGCCAATGCCATTACCCGCATTGTAGATATTGATGGCAGCGGTCAATATACCAGCATTCAAGCTGCGGTGAACGCATCCTCCCCAGGAGATGTGGTTTTGGTATATCCGGGTAGATACTTTGAAAATATAACCGTACAAAGTAATAGCATCAGTATTATTAGCTTGGAGGAGACCACAGGAGATCCTGCTTATATCGATTCAACGATCGTTGATGGACGATCTCCAACTGCATCTTTTACAACGATCGTTCTGTGGAAATTGCCATCAATCCCATGGATGGATCGGGAATAACATCAACGCTAACTCTTGATAACAATCTGATCCGGAATGGCTTCAGCGATATCTGGCAGGCTCCGGGAGACACTATCTACTACAATGTCACCAATATCAGCGGCAATCCCCTCTTCCTGGGAGGAGATGATATCCACGATCCGCTGTATTACAGCCTCTCAACCGGTTCTCCCTGCATCAATAGCGGCACACCGGATACTCTGGGTCTGTTCTTACCACCTTATGATCTGGCAGGTAACCAGCGGGTCTGGGATGGCAGGATAGACATGGGGGCTTTCGAGTTTGGTGCTCCCCCTGTGGCAAATGATGACCCCTCCGTACCTGCTGTTCCTGCGTTCAGCCTGACGGCTTATCCCAATCCCTTCAGTGCCTTTACAAGTATCAGAGCGAATATCCCGGCAATGGGAGAGAGAGGCGCAGAGCCAATCACCACTGCCCGGATTGTGATCTACAACCTCAGAGGCCAGATCGTGAGACACCTGGAACTCGATCCCGGAGTGCGGCAGCAGGTGCTTGCCTGGGATGGAAGAGACAGCCGGAGCCAGCGCTGCTCCAATGGTGTTTACATCCTTAGCATGGTGGTGGATGGCAGGAGTATCAGCAGCAAGAAGGTGACGCTGATCAGATAACCCCTGATCTAACCCACAAATAGACACATATGAAAGATCACCAATGAGCACTAACCCTAATCTGTTCAGTATCTTCTGTTTACCCGGCGAAGCCGATCAATCCTGAAGTCTTTTTTCAAGAGTCGTATGTCTCCCAGCTCAGCACACTGCAAACCCTCACTTAAGACTTCAAGTTGATCTTCCTTGGACATTTGAAGTTTTCAGGGAGAGTCTAAAGAGGCATGAGCACAGGAAGCCTATTCATATGTCTCGAATTATGAGAGTGGTACTTAGGAGTGGTTACGTAGCTTCAGCTCCAGGGGATGGGGATTCAGATAATACTGTCCCATCAGATAGTCCTGATTGTACTTGCGCACATAGTGGTTCAAGAGGGTGGTGGGCACGATCAGAGGATAGAGCCCCGATCTGTATGCCCCGATAATATCTAGCAACTCTGCCTTTTCTCCCGGTTCGAGTTCCTTCTTGAAATAGCCCATGATATGCTGGAGGACGTTCATGTGCTTGGCTGCAGTGGCATGAAGTTTCAGAGCTGGCATAAGCTTGGCGAAGTAGAGCTGTCTGAACTCCTCAGGAGGAGTTTGCTTCTGTTCTGCCACAAGCTTGCCCAGTTCGCGGTAGTGTAGTGGGCTGTGTGCCATCAGAAGTAGTTTATGACGTGTGTGAAACTCGACGATAGCCTTGGGGCTTCCACCTGCTGCTAATAGCTGCTGCCAGCGCCAGACTATAAAGATGCGCTCGATGAAGTTTTCTCTAAGGTTCGGATCGTGAAGTCTGCCTTCTTCTTCCACCGGTAAGAGAGGAAAGGCTTTCATAAACTCCCGGGCAAAGATGCCTACGCCGGTTTTGGAAGCTGCACCACCAGCGGCGGGATAGACCTTCACTCTCTCCATGCCGCTGCTGGGGGATTTGCTTTTGAAGACGTAGGCACAGAGGTTCTTGCCCTCTAACTCTTTGATTTTTTCGGCGGCCCAGGCTTTCATGCGGGGAGTGTGGTCGATTCCGCTCTTGATGGTGAGCAGCAGAGGGTCTTCGGCTTTTCCCACCAAACGCATGGCTTCACGGGGAACGGGCAGGCCACATTCCACTTCCGGGCAGACCGGGTAGTAATCTACAAACTGACCCAAGGTTTCCACCAGCCAGTTGTCGTACTTATGACCACCGTCGTAGCGGACTTTATGCCCCAGGAGACAGGTACTGATTCCAAGCAGAGGTTTTTCTTGCATAACGATACTCCAATAGTTGATACTAGCTAAGATAAGCGAATCCAAGGATAAAGCACGGGGTTCAACCGATATCTACGGTGTGATGCAGCAAAACTATACAGATTTGATAAGGCTCAGTACTTTTTTATTGACATCCAGCCAATCTCCAAATTCATCCACACCAAAAGGAATTTTTAGAGGAGCAATCCGCCGTTTATGAAAGATCTACGATTGAAAGAACACCCGATATTAGAGGTGCCGGACTACGAGTACGTCTCGTTTTACTTCAATTCAGAGAAGCTACAAGCCCGCAAGGACGAGATGATCTCCAGCGCTCTGATCGCAAATGGGATCAATGTCTTTGGGCACCACCACAAAGATGGAACCGCACAGGGTATTTTCTGTGCCAATGGTCAGTGTGCCAAATGCACAGTGATAGCCAATGGGATAGCCGTCAAATCCTGCATGACCAAAGTGCAGGAAAATATGATTGTCCGCAGTGCGGATGGACTTCCTGAGCTTCCCGAAGTGAAAGATGCGGTTGAGTTTGAGCCGCTGGAAGAGCTGGAAACCGAGGTATTGATCATTGGTGGAGGTCCTTCGGGACTATCTGCTGCTATTCAACTGGGCAGCTATGGTATTGATTGCCTGCTTCTGGACGATAAACATGAACTGGGCGGCAAGCTGGTGCTGCAGACCCATAAATTCTTCGGTTCAGAGGAAGATTCCCGGGCCGGCACTCGGGGTCATGAGATTGGCAAGCTCTTAGCTGAGGAAGTGAGGCAGCTTCCTTCCGTAAAGATCTGGCTGAATAGCACTGCTATCTTTGTTTTCAGCGACCAAAAAGTGGGCGTTCTGAAAGATGGAGTGTATAAACTAGTAAAACCCAAACGCATTCTCAATGCCGCCGGAGCCCGGGAGAAGTTCCTGCGCTTTCCGGGAAATCATTTGGCGAGAATCTATGGAGCTGGAGCTTTTCAGACCTTGGTGAATCGGGATCTGGTGCGTCCTACAGAGCGTCTCTTTATAATTGGGGGCGGAAACGTTGGCTTGATAGGAGCTTATCATGCTCTTCAAGCCGGCATTGAAGTAGTGGGTCTGGCAGAAGCAATGCCCCGATGTGGCGGTTACAAAGTGCATGCTGATAAGCTGGCTCGCTTGGGTGTGCCCATCTATACCAGCCATTCCATCCTCTGTGCTAATGGAAATGAAACTGTATCAAGCATAACCATTGCTGAAATAGACAGTAACTTCAAGCCTATTCCGGGCACGGAAAAGACTTTTGCTTGCGACACGATCCTGATCGCTGTGGGTTTGGATTCACTATCTGAGTTTACTATTGAAGCTGAACAGGCGGGGATCCCGGTTTATTCTGCCGGTGATGCTCTGGAGATCGCAGAAGCATCTTCAGCTATGTTCAATGGTAAGATTGTTGGCCTGAAAATGGCGCGGGATTGTGGCGCTGATGCACCTGAGATCCCTGAAGAATGGTATGCCAAAGCTGAGGTTCTCAAATCCCATCCAGGCCTGATCAAAGACTATCAGAATCATCCTGCCGAAGAGGGAGTTTTCCCCATCATTCATTGTTTGCAGGAGATTCCCTGCAATCCCTGCACCACGGTGTGTCCTACCAATAGCATCCATACGGAAGACGGTTCGCTGATGGCAGTTCCCCTCTATTCCGGAAGTTGTATCGGTTGTGGAAAGTGCGTATTGATCTGCCCCGGATTAGCTATCACTCTGGTGGACTATCGCAAGGACATACTCAATCCTACCATAACTCTTGCCTATGAGATCAGCAATTATCCCGTGAAACAGGGAGACAAGCTGCAAATGGTGGATATCGACGGTAATGAATTGGTGGAAGCTGTTGTGGTAGGCGTGAGCGAGCTGAAAAAGATTCACACTGTCTTGGTCAAGGTTCAGGTGCCGGCTCAGTTTGCCAAGCAAGTAGCTTCTTTCCGGGTTCAAGCAGCCTCTGTCTCTGCTCCCTTATCAGAGACGATTCTTCCAGAACATCAGCCAGATGATGCGATGATTTGTCTCTGCGAGAGAGTAACAGTTGGTCAAGTTCGCAAGCTGATCAAGGGTGGCATTACAGATCTGAATCAATTGAAAGCTATCACCCGGGCGGGGATGGGACCCTGCGGAGCCAAGACTTGTGAAGTACTTATCAAGGGACTTCTTAGAGAAGAGGGTATCCCCGTGGAGAACGTGGTTCCCAATACCAAACGTCCCGTCTTCATTGAAGTTCCGCTGGATAAATTTCCCGATGGATCTAGGAGTTAAGAATGTCTAAGATATATGATTTTATCGTGATAGGTGCGGGTTCCATCGGGGTGCCGGTGGCTCTTAATCTGGCAAAGAAAGGTGCTTCTGTACTGGTGCTGGAACGTGAAGTCGGCCCGGGGCAAGAGAATAATAAGAAGGCCATCGGCGGCATCCGGGCTACGCATTCGGACTATGGCAAGATCAGCGTATGTCTGCGTTCCATCGAAATCCTGAAGAATTGGGAAGAGGAGATGGGGGATGACATTGGCTGGATGTCCAATGGCTACAGCTATCCTGCCTACACCCAAAAAGATGCAGACACTTTGCAGAATCTGATGAAGATACAATTGGAATTTGGGCTGAATATCAAGTGGCTCTCTCCGGAAGAATATAACCAGATTGTGCCGGGAATCCGCATGGAAGGGCTTTTAGGCTCTACATTCTCACCCGAGGATGGCAGTTGCTCTCCTCTGTTGACTGGTTCAGCCTACTATTTCCACTGCTTGAAGTCCGGAGTGGATTTCCATTTTGGAGAGGAAGTGGAGGAAATGAAGCTTGAGGCTGGGAAGATAGTATCTGTAAAAACTAATAGGGGTTCTTACTGTGCGGCTCAAGTGATTAACGCTGCTGGTAACTACGCTCGCCGGATCGGAGGAATGGTGGGCTTGGATCTGCCTGTTTATCCAGATAATCACGAAGCCGGCATCACTGAGCCTGTTGCCCGGTTCTTCGGCCCCATGGTGATAGATATGCGCAGGGCTCCCGGCTCAGCAAATTTCTATTTCTATCAGAACAATGAAGGCCAGGTGGTCTTCTGCATCACTCCCGATCCTGCCATACTGGGAATCGATAATCGCAGTACATCAGAGTTTCTGCCTTTGTGCAGCAAGAGAATGCTGGAGATCTACCCCCGCTTGCGTAATCTAAAGGTTCGCAGAACCTGGAGAGGTCAGTATCCGATGACTCCTGACGGCTTCCCAATCGTAGGCAGAAGCAAAGAAGTGTCAAACCTGATCAATGCTGTCGGTATGTGCGGTCAGGGCTTGATGCTGGGTCCTGGCATGGGTGAATTGGTTAGCAGAATTGCCTATGACGAACTGGATGAGAGTGATCTGCGAATCCTGCAGAGCTTCGATCCTTACCGTGCCTTCACTGGCATGGAAGCCTTTAAATAGTTAGAAGTTAGAAGTTAGAAGTTAGAAGTTAGAAGTTAGAAGTGGTGCTTCGCTGCGCCCTCAGCCGGGGGAGTGGGGAAGCACCATTTATTATTATCTGAGGATTGACTGATCTTGTGGGGCAGATAGAAGTCTATCAGATTTGTGGGTGATTTTGGATGATTTCTTTCAGCTCAACTGCAGACTCAGCGCAATTAATTCTGCGCCTCAGCTCTGCTCCACCCACCATGCCCTTGGTATAGAAGCACATGTGAGACCGCATCTCGCGCACCACCACGTGTTCAGGCTTGTGTTGCAGGGCATAATCCACATGTTTGATAACTGTCTCCAGAAGTTGGCTATGCAGAACCGAATCGTATGATCCCATCTGGAGAAGCTGCTTGCATTGAGAAAAGAGCCAGGGACGACCCAAGGCTCCCCGACCAATCATCATCGCATCGCAGGCTGTCTCCCGCTTCATTCTGAGTGCATCTTCCGGGCAGCAGATATCTCCGTTGCCAATGACGGGAATGCTGAGTGCCTTCTTAAGTTCAGTGATATGTTCCCAATTGGACAGGCCGGAAAACATCTGTTTCTGGGTGCGGGGATGCAAGCAAACAAAGCTTGCTCCTGCATCTTCCACAAGCTTACCAAAGTCCAGGTAGTTGATGCTGTTGCTGTCCCATCCGGAGCGGAATTTAACCGATACAGGCAGCACTCCCGACGCTGCTTTTACTGCTTCTCTCACGATGGAGGAGGCTAGCTCTGGGGTTTGCATCAGAGCACTTCCTGATCCACGTTTGACAACTTTCTTCACAGGGCAGCCCATATTGAGATCTATAAAGTCGGGAGAAAACTGCAAGCAGAACTCCACGGCCTTTGCCATAATCAAGGCATTGGAACCAAAGAGCTGAACGCCATAGGGACGCTCTGATTCTGTAAACAGGATATATTGAATTGTCTTGCGGGAATCTCGCACCAAGCCATCTGAGGACACCATCTCACTCACCAGGATATCTGCATCCCAGTCTTTGACAATTCTTCGGAATCCCTGGTCAGTGTATCCCGCAAGTGGTGCTAGCCAGAGCTTGTCAGTTATAAGCTTAGAGATATCGATCACAGGTATTACTTATGATAGAGCTTCTTAACGTTCTCAATATCAACGCTATCAATATAGTCTGGTTGCATATACTTCTGTGCATACTCCAGATATAAACCTGAATCCAGGAAGAAATCCAGAAGATCGGGATCAAGATCGCCGTCCTTGACGCAGAAGCCCATGATGCGCAGAGACTCACTCAGGGTCTTGGCTTTCTTGTAAGGCCTGTCCGATGAAGTGAGAGCTTCAAAGATATCAGCCACAGCTATGATCCGGCTCTGCAGGGGTAAGTCATCCGCTGTTAAGCCTTTGGGATAGCCTTTGCCATTGAGTTTCTCGTGGTGAGTGGCAGCGTAGAAGGCCACGTTTTTGTATTTCTTGGGGAAGCTGAGCTGGGAAAGCATGTCCCAGGTGACTGATACGTGGGCGCTCATCTGCTTTATCTCGTCTGAGGTGAGAGTGCCTTTGCGTATCTTGAGGTTGTTGGTCTCATCTTCACTTAGCAGGAAGTAGGTCTTTCCACCGTAGTCTATGGAAACCTTGGAAATCTGTTCAACTCGGGCAATATCCGGATCCGGAACGAATTCACCGCCGATATTGAGCTTTTTGATGAATTCCAGGGCGTCTTCCAGCCAGGTGATCACCGTCTGTGGGCTCTGATCTTCGCCAAATTGGCTCTTGATCAGCTCGGTCAATTCAGGTTCTGGCAGCTTGGTATGGAGTATATCCATCAAGAGGATCATCATCCGGAATCTGGTTTCTACGAGGTCTATGCGATCCAGAATAGTCTCCAGCTTGGTGCTTTTATCCATGATGAATTCAGGAGTGATGATCTTGCCAACATCGTGCATCCACCCAGCCATGGAGAGTTCTTTGAGTTCAATGTCGCTAAAGTGCAACTCGGCAAATCTGCCCTCGGAGGCTTCATTGAGTTTGAGAGCCAGCATATCTGTGAGCATTGCCACTCGCATGATATGATCTGAGGAGTATTTGGATTTCTTTTCAATTCCCGTGGCGATGGAGCGCATAAACTGCATGAGCAGAAGTTCCAAGCCTTCGATAAGCTTTCGGTTGGAAAGAGATATAGCGGCTTGAGACCCCAGTGAGTTGATCATGGTAATATGTTCTTCGCTAAAGGTGGTTATCTCGCCCTTATCGTCCATGGCATTAATAATCTGGATCACTCCCAGCACTTCATCTTCATGATTCTTGAGTGGGATTGTGAGCATGGATGTGGAACGATAGTTGTGGTCTGCATCTGCTTTCTTTGTTCCGCTGATATCATATTCATCCTGCTCATAGACGTCATCGAAACAGAGGCTGCGCTTGAGGTGAAAGACGTTTGTAACTATATGAGCTAAACGGGGGTTGCCATCGGCATCAAAGAGCGGAATGGACGGCCATCCCACTTCTCCATAAGCACCTCCCTTTCGGAGCCCCATGGTGCCATTGAAAAGCACCTTGAAATCCAGGTATCTGCCATCTTCTGAGAGCTGATAGATCGTGGCACCATCGGCATTGGTAAAGGCAACCGCCTCTTCCAGAATCATGTCCCAGATCTTGTGCAGATCAGTCTCGGAAGAAAGGGATTCTCCAATCTTCGTAAGTCTCCGGATATGCATAACCTGGCTATTGGCCAGGCTGGTGATGCTCTCCACCACTTGGTTGAGCATCTTGTTGACATCGTGGTTTTCACTGAAGCTATAGTTCATAATCACCTCGGTTAAAGCTTTTTGAAGAGCATATAATTCGGTTTGTAGCCCAGGCGTAGTTGTTCACGCTCAAACCAGGTAACAACGTGTTCGTCCAGAATGGGTTGCTCTTGCAGGGGATCATCATAGATGGAGACAAAGAAAGGGTTTTGCAGGAACTGATCGACAATCCAGGAGGCATATTCTTCGTGATCCGTAGATACCTGGACGAATGCATCTGGCTTAAGCACTGCAGCCAGAGAGTTCAAAAAGGCTTGTTGGATCAATCTGCGGCGATGATGTTTTTTCTTGGGCCAGGGATCTGGATGCTGAATATAGGCACCATGGATAGATTCCGGGGCGAGGTAGCTCAGGATCTTCTCGTCCACGGCACGTTCTGCCAGGCGAACATTGAAATTCTTTTGCGGATCAAGCTTCTTAAGGCAGTTGACGATGCGTTTGTGCCTCACTTCAAAGCCAATGAAGTTCCATTCTGGATGAGTGGGAGGGTATTGGCTGATAAATTCACCTTTACCGCTGCCAATCTCGATATATACAGGGTTACAATTGCCAAAGGTTTCTTGGTAGCCTATTGGCTGATCTCCAGCTTCGATCATGAAAAAGTCTGCATCAGCGAGCATCGTCATCCTCATCGTCAATCTCGTCGTTTAGTATCTTCTGGCGTCGGATGTACCTGGCTTCACGCAGTTCTTTGTTCACGATGAACATATCGGCCAGCGACAGACCCAGAGTGATGAAGATAAAAAGCAACAGGGAACTGACAAAGCGATTCATCCAAAAGCCAGGCTCGACACTTACGCCTATCAGGAGATGTTGCAGGCGGAAATAAACACTCATAGCCAGAGCACCGGCAAGAGAAGAAAGGATGGTTCTGAACCTGAGGAAAGGTTTGTTGTAAAACACATAGCGAAGGATCAGGTAGCTTGCTCCGCTCATAACTAACAGGGGAATAAACAACATAAAAGCAGAGATCTTCTCCCTGGTGTACATCAGGATCAGAACCGTAAACAGAACAGGCAGCAAGATCATGGCGATGTAGCTGAGGTTCTTTTTGCCCCAATAGATGAAGAACCCGATTGCAGAGAAGATCAGGCTCATTCCCATATAGATATGAAACTGGGTGATGGATCTTGCTCCATCGGTGTTTACGAAGGCACTGGTGCCGTCGTTCAAATAGGCTCCTCCCAAGAAGCTAAGGACTATGGGCAGGGCTATTATCAATAGCATTTCTGGTTTGAAAGCTCGTGGTTCCATCGGCATCCTCATAGATTTATATTGACTAATACGACTATTACAAATTTCTCTGACCTACACTGCATGTCAATAATAATCGTTTTATGGAGTTGGATATATGCTGAGTATTGTGCGTTCTTTAAGGAAAAAACTCGCAAAGACCAAGAACGGATTTCTGGGAAAGATCGCCGAGGCGATAAAGCTGAGAGGCAAGGTTGATGAAGAGCTCCTTGATGAAATAGAGGAAATTCTTATCCGTTGTGACACTGGCACCGAGATGAGCCTCTATCTTGTCGATAAGCTTCGTGAACAGATCCGTTTTGAGCAGATCACAGAAGCAGATAGGGTGATGGAAGTCCTGCAGGAACTGATGAAAGAAGTGCTGTTGCAAGATTACGTCGAAGAAGCAGATTTCTTTGAGCTTCCTTCTGACCGGCCTCATGTGATAATCTTTGTTGGAGTAAACGGCGTGGGGAAGACCACCAGTATCGGTAAGATCGCTCATAAGTTCCAGCAAATGGGCAAATCTGTCCTTATCGTAGCTGGAGACACTTGGCGGGCTGCTGCAATTGAGCAACTTAGCATCTGGGCGGAGCGGAGCGGAGCGCAATTCATAAAAAGCCAGCAAAACGCCGATCCCTCTGCTATCATCTATGATGGCATCAGTTCTGCCATAGCCAGGAACATCGATGTAGTGATAATCGATACTGCTGGACGTCAACACACCAAAGACAAGCTCATGAAAGAGCTGGAAAAGATAGACAAGACCATCAAGAAACTGCTTCCAGAAGCTCCTCATCAGACTCTTCTGGTGATAGATTCCACCACCGGACAAAACGCTATCTCACAAGCCAAACATTTCAATGACGTCATCAAGCTCACCGGGATAGTGCTAACCAAATTTGACGGCACCGCCAAAGGCGGAGTGATCTTTAATTTGAAACATAACCTGGAGCTTCCGGTCAGGCTGATTGGCGTGGGAGAGAGAATTGATGATTTGGAGGCTTTTGATATCAACAGCTTTATCGAAGCCTTCTTCTCCAGAACAGATACTGAAGAGGACAATCCTGAGCAAGACTAAGCATTTCCTCTCTTCAGATACGGCTAGGCAAATTCAGGGCAGGCTGGAAGAGCTGATTGTCTCACCTCAGGATGCCAAGACCAGGCTGATCCTGCTTAGGCAGATACTGGAGAGGTTCTATAAACAACTTTGTGGCGAGGAGAACCGCGCCTTTTCCGGGCTCTTTCCCCGGATGCAGTTTATTCACGAAGAGAACCAAGTGTCCAGTGAGCTGAACTACCAGGCAAATCACCTCAGAATCATCTGCAACAAGGCAGCCCACGATGACATGGAGTCTGGTTTTGATACAGCCTTCAGTTCCGGTGTGCTAGTAATCTCAGAGCTGCTGCAACTATTTGGAGAACTGAATCAAACCGAGCCTATTTCAGCATTTCTGTTCAAGCAAAATGTAAAAGCGTTCCAAAGAATGCCCGATAGCCCCAAGGAGAGTTTCACCGCTTGCCTGCAGGACTGGACAGTGCGGGATAACGAGATAGAACTGAGAGTCACAAGTGAACAGGGAGAGCTCGTTACGATCTATTTGAAGGATGATCTCAAGAGCAAGTCTGAAGGAAGGCGCTGGACTTATCTGGATAAGATGATTTGGCCCTATAGCACGATTTCCTTTTTCGAGCTTACTAAGGCCAAAAATACCTCCTTGGTGTATTACTCCAATCCTCTCACCCAAGTAATACTAGAGCCGGATTTCCTCTTGGATGCTACCTCAGTTGCTGAGTGTATTCAGGATGAGCATTGCCAGCCTCAGTTCTTTGTGATGAACAAGCTGGTCACAGAGCCGGTGACAGAGAAGATTATGCTGGGAAATCTGGTGAACCAGCTCTTCGACCACCTCGTCTTCAATCCTGATTCAGAATTTGAAGATTTTGCTTCTACCTTACGGCAACACCAGCCAATAGCCTTCTGCAGCCTGGGAGAAGATTCTGTGCAGAAGATAACCGAAACTATCCGAACTCAACACTATCCCCAGCTTAAGGCCTTCACAGAATCATTGGCAGAAAGAGACTTACAGGTAGAGCCCTCTTTTATATGCCCCAAATACGGCTTACAAGGACGGCTGGATCTGCTTTATGGAGATCAGGATAAGCTTGCCATTGTGGAGCTGAAAAGCGGCAAAGCCCCAGCCAGAAACACCTGGAGGGGCCAGCAAATGCAGGTCACAGCCTACAATATGATCATCAGAAGCATTTTTGGAGATAAGGTGCAGTCCTCCAGCTCCATTCTCTACTCCGCAGATACAGAGCAGCCACTCAGAAACGTCGAGAATCATATACTCCGGGAGCAGGAACTGCTGTTTTGCCGAAACCGCGTTATAGGCATTCTGCACCAGTTAGCCCTTGATCCATTCCCTTTCTTCAGATGGCTCAGAGACTCGAGGCTTGAGTATAAGAACCCCATATTCAAGGATAAAGCCCGGCAGGTTCAAGAGAGCCTCAGAGCTATCACTGATATTGAGTTTGAGTGGTTCTTGCAGCAAGTTAAGGCAGTGGTGGGGGAGATCTGGACTGTCAAGACTGGTTCTCCTGATCCTGAGAATCCCAGAGGCAAGGGATACAACAGCCTCTGGCAGGACGACCCGGTCAGCAAGCTGGAGAGCTATCAGATCATTACAGGGCTGAAGATTGTCTCCCAGGAGCAATCCAACCTAACACTCAGTTTGCCGGAAGAAACCAGCTCCGACTTTCGGGAAGGTGATGTGGTGATTCTATACAATATGAACAGGCCTGTCGAGAAGCAGCAATTGCTCCGAGGAAGCTTGTGCGAAATCAACGATAAGGAGCTCAGGCTCACTATCCGGGGCGGCATTAAAGGTGTGAAACTATTTACCTCAAGTGATTCCTGGGCGATCGAGCACGACATCCTGGATAGTCTCCTATATGTCCCTCTGAGTTCTCTATACACCTTTATCAATGCACCAAAAGACAGAAGAGAGTGTTTGCTGGGGATCAGGCCTCCACGGGGTACAACAGGCCATTATGGGGAAGATCAGGAAGCCATCTGTAGTCAGATACTGGACGCTCAGGATTACTGCGTGATCCAGGGTCCTCCCGGCACTGGGAAAACCTCAGGTCTCCTGATGAAATACATCCGCAGAGTTTACGAAGGCAGCAAGTCCAGGCTACTGATTCTCAGCTATACAAACCGGGCTGTGGATGAGATTTGCAAGAATCTGGAAGAGCAGGAGCTTCCCTTTATCAGAACGGGATTTTCTCAAAGCATCAAGGAGTCTCTCCTCTCAGCAGTGGTAATGGATAAGTCTCCCCAGGAAGTGGAAACCCTGCTGGGAGAAACCCGAATTTGGCTGGCAACCATACAGAGTGCCGGTTCCTGGCTGAAAGACGCTCTCACATTTATGGGCTTCGATGAGCTCATCATCGATGAAGCATCTCAGATCATAGAGCCTTCGATTTTGGGCTTTATGACCAAAGTAAAGAAAACCATCTTAATCGGAGACCAGAATCAACTGCCTCCGATCGTGTTGCAAAACAGACACCGCTACCACTTTGAGAGTAGCGAACTGAAGGAGCTGGCCTACTCGGGGCTGTCACGATCTCTTCTGGAGCGTCTCTTCATCCTGGCTGAAAATCGCGGTTGGACACATGCCTATAACACGCTCTCAATTCACTACCGGATGCACGACCAGATTGCAACCCTGCTGGCCAGATACTACAATCACAAGCTGAAAAGTGGTGGTGGAAGACAATCCCAAAGCCTTCCCTCTGAGCTGGATAAGCATCCCATTCTGTCCCACCGTCTAGTCTGGATGGATATCCCCTTAAGTGAAAGCAGCAAGACTGATCCCAGGATCACCACAGCAGTACTGAAGCTGATCACCATTCTGGATGAGGCAGGTGAGCTCAGTTCTCTGGAGAAAGATCTGGGCATCATAGCACCGTTCCGGGCTATGATTCAAGCACTCAAAAACTATCTGCCGCCCAGATATTCTGCTGTCAGTGTGGATACGGTGGAACGCTATCAGGGCTCCCAACGCAGGAATATTATCCTCACCCTGCCGCTCCGGTCTGCTCATGAACTACGCATGATGGAATCGCTTTCTGATGATGCCAGAGTGGATCGCAAATTGAATGTAGCTATCAGCCGTGCCAGCGAGAGAATGATTGTACTGGGCAATAGTGAAATATGCTCTGTCTCACTACACTACAGAGAGCTTCTACAGGGCTTCAAAGCAAGTGGAATACACTTAAGTTACGATAAAGTAAAAGAATTATTAGGAGAATGAAAATGAATCAACCCAACCAACCTAACCAGATTAACCTCAAGATCGACGAGAAAGTGGGAGAAGGCGTCTATGCCAATCTCTTCGTTATCAATCACAATCCCAGCGAGTTTGTGCTGGACTTTGGCAGGATCCTTCCCGGTGTTCCCGATGCCAAGATCTACTCTCGTGTGGTTTGCACTCCTCAGCATGCCAAACAATTCCTGCAAGCTTTGCAGACCAACATCGATAACTTTGAAAAAGTCTTTGGAGAGATCAAGCTACAGGGTCAGAACCAGGATAAAGCCGTAGGTTTCAAGACCGATCATCAGAATCCTGCCAAGAACTAAGAAACCCATTTCAAGACAAGCTCTCCAGACCACTTGTGGCATAAAAGACTTGACGAAAGAAGCCATATTAAAGTTTTGGTGAGAGATAACTGTAAATAGCATAATAAATCGAATAGAAAGGGAGCAAATGCCAATGAAAAAGTTTTCCTGGCGAGGCCTGTCGATAGTCTTGTTTATATGCATCACAGCATATTACCTGGCTCCTTTGGCAATTCCAAACCTTCCAGAGTTTTGGGCAAATCAAAAGCTCAAGCTGGGTCTTGACCTCAAAGGCGGAATGCAGATTCTGCTTCAAGTTAAGACAGACGGATTGTCTGAGTCTGATGCCCTCAAGGCTGTAGAACAAAACATCAAAATCATCAGCGAACGTATTGACCAATACGGTGTCGCAGAACCAATTATTCAAAAAGTCGGAACCGACCGCATCCTGGTGCAGTTACCAGGCATAAAAGATCGTGAAGCAGCAGAACAGCTGATTCGCCAAACTGCTATGCTGGAGTTCCAGCTTGTTGCGACTCCCGATGTCTCCAAACAAGTTATTGAAGTAATAGACAAGAACATTCAAGCCAACCTTCGATTCTTCCCGGCTTTGGCCGCTCTGGATCAACCAACTGCCAGCCCTACGGATTCCACAGTTGTGGACAGCCTGCGCACCAGCACAGGCGTATTCAGCAGCCTGATCCGTCAGGGGGAGATGGATTATCAAGTTCAATACAGCGATGTTGAGATAGTTCAAGCTCTGATGGCCGATTCAAACTTTGTGAAAGCCATCCCCATGGGATATAAGGTAGCATTGGAGAAATCCAACAGCCAATCCAAAACAGAGGATCGTGGCTTTTATATCCTGAGTTCAGAAGCCAAGCTCAATGGGGCTGATCTGGCACGTGCCAAAGTAGAGATTGGTTCTTCCACCTCCACCGATATCCGCACAGCCAACAAGCCCTATATCTCCATCGAGATGAAGCGTGAAGGCGCCCGGAAGTTTGAAGCCGTGACTGGTGATAACGTGGGCAGAAGACTTGCTATAGTGCTAGACGGTGTGGTGTATTCAGCTCCCAATATCCAGGAAAGAATTGGTGGTGGCAGTGCTCAGATCACCGGTAATTTCACCATTCAGGAAGCCAATGATCTGGCAATCGTGCTGAACACTGGTAACCTGCTTGCTCCCATCGAGCCCATCAACCGCGTTGATGTTGGTGCGACTCTGGGTAAGGATAGCATCGCCAGCGGTAAGCTTGCCGGTATGATCGGTCTTATTGCAGTAGCGCTCTTCATGCTGATATACTACAAAGTCTGTGGCCTTGTGGCAGATATTGCCCTCATCTTCAATGTGGGCTTTATCATCGCCATGCTTACAGCCTTTGGAGCATCACTAACCATGCCCGGTATCGCAGGTATCATCCTGACCATCGGTATGGCAGTAGATGCCAATGTGTTGATCTACGAGAGAATCAAAGAAGAGCTTGCCACAGGCAAAACTCCTCGTTCAGCCCTTGATGCTGGTTACAAGAGAGCCACCATCACCATCTGGGATTCTCAGATTACTACTCTGATTGCAGCCGCAGTGCTTTACAACTTTGGCACTGGTCCGGTTCGTGGTTTTGCCATAACTCTGGCAATCGGTATTGTCGCCTCAATGTTCACAGCCATCGTCTTTGTGCGCTCCATTCTGGAGACCTTTGTCGTGACCGGCAATAAAAAGACTCTGAGTATATAAAGGAGCGGAAAGATGGATTTATTTAAGAATACAAACATTCAATTCGTAAAGAACCGCTACGTTGCTTATGCATTTTCGATTATTCTGATTCTTGCCAGTATTGGTGGAATCGTGGTAAAAGGTTTGAACTGGAGTATAGATTTCTCCAGCGGTGTGGCTATACAGATCAATCTGAAAGCCAACGACGCTTCAGTAAAAGACGTCAGCATCGATCAGTTGCGAACCATCCTTACCAACAAGGGCTTCCCTGAAGCTCAGATCCAATATGTGGGAGATGAAGAGAATTCGACCTTCATGATCAAGATCAGAAGCCTTGATAAGAGTGAAGATACATCCAATGCCACCAGCAAAGCCCTGCTTGCCCTGATCACAGAATCCTTCCCGGAGCATATTGCCGGAAGAGATATTGAGAAAGACGTGGTGCTGGAAACAAACGTGGTTGGTCCCAAAGTGGGCGGAGAGCTTCGCACTCAAGCTCTGCTGGCTGTGCTGGTCTCTCTCGTGCTGATGATTATCTACATCTGGTTCCGCTTTGAGTTCATCTTTGGTCTGATGGCCATCGTAGCTCTGTTCCATGATGTGATCATTATCCTGGGTGCCTTTGCCCTCACAGGCAGGGAAGTCTCGGTTCAGATCATCGCTGCCCTCCTGACTATCGTTGGTTACTCTATCAACGATACCATTGTGGTCTTCGACCGGATCCGTGAAGATATGAAAGCCAATCGCAAGGCAGATTATCATGAAGTCTTCAATACAGCCATCAATCGCACCTTAAGCAGAACCGTGATCACTGCCGGTACTACTCTGGTAACTGCTCTGGCCTTGTATTTCTTTGGTGGTTCCGTGATTCATGATTTCGCCCTGGCTATCACTCTGGGCTTGTTCTTCGGCACATATTCCTCTATCTTTGTCGCCAGTAATCTGGTGGTGGAGACCTTCCACATGACCCACAAAGAGAAGGATGCCATATCCCATCTAACCAAGAAGAAAAAGTAAGATTCTTACTAACTAATAAAAAGCCACTCCGAAAGGAGTGGCTATTTTTATGCTGATGCGGATATAGGGCTTTCTTAGATAATTGAGCCTGGCAGCCTTCATAGGTCTAGGCAGAAGAACTCAAACAGTCAGTTCCCGTTCCTTCCTCCCTCGACTCTTTAGCGAAGCCTTAGCGATCCCTTAGCGATCCTTTAGCGAAAGCTAAGGAAAGGCTTATCCTGTAGTAAGTTATGGCTTATCCATTGAAGAGGTGAGCTATCTGTATGTCTGAGAGAGGGATACTGGTGGTTATGTGCATTGCGGCAGGGTGGTTGTATGAGTTCAAAATCTGGAGATGAATGGGAGAAGTAATCCCAACGGATTAGACAAAAGGGTTTTGGCGTATCAATCCCATTTTATCAGGGGAGAAGAGAAAGGATGTTTATACTCTCCGGTAGATATGGTTTGAAACTGATGATCTCGTTTTGGAACTTCTCCAGATAAGCAGGAGCAGAAGCTCGGATTTGCTCTTCAAACACAGTGCACATCATATACCTGCGATACTGCAGAAAGAGCTCCAACTGCATCCAATCGCTGGTTGCCAGCTTGTTTTGACTGCAGTAACCCAGGAGGAAGGGACTCAGGAAGAGCTGTGGCATCTCGTTGTTTCTAAACCTGTAGGAGCTATGGTAGTTCACCCGGGAGTACTCACTATAAACGGCGATGGCTATATCCATCATGAACCAGTGGTAGTTTGCCACGTCCCAATCTATCAGTACGAGGGCTCCATCTTCCAGAAGCATATTACCTGGATGAGGATCATTGTGAATGAAGCCATGATTGTCCCGGTGCCTTGCCAATTGCCCCAGTCTTCCTTGAATTTCCCGCCAGGCTTCTTGCATCCTGGGGTTTTGGTTCCAATTCAGGAAGAACTTCCATTCTGCTTCCTGGGAGATTGCGGCTCTGCCGGATTCATCCCTGGTGCCGGATTCCAGCCAGGATGGATAGGCTTTGCTGAGTGAGTGAGCCTTTCCCAGCCAGGCACCCCAATTGTAATAGAATTCCGTTTCCAGCTTGGGATCTTGTAGTTTAGGTGGCTCTGCTTGGCATTTCTGCCAGCAATATACACAATACTTTCTATCCTCTCCGATTTCTTCCACCAGATTATTTTCCACCGAACGCACGGGGGAGAGGAGCTTCAGCCCGGAATCGCGCAGGTATTCCACAAATGCCATACGCTCTGTGACAATAGCTTTCTGATTGGGGCTTTCCGGCTTGAGAACCTTGAGTAAGTGTTCTACACCAGACTTCTGAAATTGATAGACGATTCCGTCTGACCATTCGTGTCCTGCAGCAAAGTAAACCGGCTCTGTCTCTGCACCAAAGAGTCTGGAGGCTTGATGCAAGAGCTCAGGGAACTCTTCCTTTAGGTGTTTCATTGCTTGTGCTATTCTAGAGGATTCCGGCCCGGATGAGATCGTGCATGTGCAACATTCCGACCGGATTGCCCTCTGTATTGATGACAGGCAGCATGGTGATCTTGCGGTCTTCCATCAGGCTGAGGGCAGAGACTGCCAGCTCTTCGGCACTAATAGAACGAGGAGAAGCCGTCATACACTGCCCTGCAGTAAAACTCAGGAGGCTATTGCCTTTGGTCTGCAACTGTCTTCTGAGGTCGCCATCGGTGATCATCCCGACCAGCAAACCTTCATCATTAATGATGGCACTGCAACCCAACTTCTTGGAAGTCATCTCCACAATCACGTCTGCCATGAGGGCCTTGCTGCTTTGGACAGGAAGTTCGGTGCCCTGATGCATCAGATCAGAGACCTTGAGCAGCAGCTTTTTGCCAATGGCTCCACCCGGATGAAAGCGGGCATAATCCTGAAGCTGGAACTTCTTGTGTCTCAATAGAGCAATCGCCAGAGCGTCTCCCACCGCCAAAGCCACAGTAGTGGATGAGGTGGGCACCAGCCCCAGTGGTTCCAGTTCGGGAGGAACATGGCAATCAAGCGTCACATCTGCATTCTTGGCCAGCATGGAGCTGAGATTGCCAGTGAGAGCTATGATGGGGATCTCGTTGTACTTGAGAAAAGGAATCAGCGAGATAAGTTCGGTGGAATTGCCACTATTGGAGATGGCGATCAGAACGTCCCCCGGGACAATCATACCAAGGTCTCCGTGCAGAGCTTCTGCTGCGTGCAGGAAGATTGAGCCAGTGCCTGTGGAAGCCAGTGTAGCGCTGATCTTACGGGCAATGATGCCGGTCTTGCCTACCCCAGAGACTACCACCTTCCCCCGGCACTCTGCCAGGAGAGTAAAAGCTTTCTCCAGGGATTCCTGATCGAGCTGCTCAGCCACCCGGAGGATGGCTGAGGCTTCGATCTTAAGTTCGTCGATTATTTGCTGGTATTGGCTCATGCTTGATTCCGGATGGCTTTAACAGCTTCGTCAAAACTCATCGCACCCAAATCTCCCTTCTTATGCTGACGCAGTGTCACCTTTTCTTCGGCTTCTTCGTTTTTACCGATCACACACATAAAGGGAATCTTCTTCATTTCGGCGTCTCTGATCTTGTAACCAATCTTCTCGCCACGGGTATCGATCTCGGTGCGCAAGCCAAGGAGCTGCAGCTTGTCCGAAACCTTTCTGGCATAATCCAACTGGCTGTCCGTGATCGGGATCACCATCACCTGAGTGGGGCAGAGCCAGAGCGGAAGATTCCCGGCGTGATACTCCAGGAGAGTAGCAAAGAAGCGTTCCACTGAACCCAATACAGCTCTGTGGATCATATAGGGACGGTGAGCGCTGTTGTCTGCACCGATGTATTCCATATTAAAGCGTTCCGGGAGGTTAAAATCAAACTGGATAGTAGTGCATTGCCAGGCTCTTCCCAAAGCGTCTTTGATCTTGATGTCGATCTTGGGACCGTAGAAAGCTCCACCGCCTTCATCCACCTGATACTCCAGATTGAGCTTCTCGAGAGAATGGCGCAAGCTTTCTGTAGCTGCATCCCAATTCTCTGCTTCGCCCACTGAACCTTCCGGGCGGGTTGAGAGATAGATCTGGAACTTCTCAAAGCCAAAGTATTTTAGCATATCCAGCGAGAAGACGATCAGCTTTTCCACTTCCTCATCCATCTGCTCCGGTGTGCAAATGATATGGGCATCGTCCTGAGTGAAGCCACGTACCCTCATCAGCCCATGCAACACGCCACTGCGCTCATAGCGGTAAACCGTACCCAGTTCTGCCAGCTTGATGGGAAGTTCGCGGTAACTGTGGTGATTGGCATTGTAAACATGAATATGGAAGGGGCAATTCATAGGTTTGATATAGTAATCCTGCTCATCTATCTGCATGGGAGAATACATATTCTCGGAGTAAAAGCCCAGATGTCCGCTGGTTTCCCAGAGCTTGCTGCGTCCCATGTGGGGAGTATAGACCAGTTTATAGCCCTTGCGAAGGTGTTCTTCTTTCCAATAGGCTTCAATCAAGTGGCGTATCATGGCACCGTTGGGATGCCAAAGCACCAAGCCAGCTCCCACTTCGTCGTTCATAGAGAAGAGGTCGAGCTCTTTGGCAAGCTTGCGGTGATCACGGTTCTTGGCTTCTTCCAGGAAGGCCAGGTATTCATTGAGCTCTTTATTGGAGGGGAAGCTGATGCCATAGATGCGTTGCAGCATCTTGTTCTTTTCGTCTCCACGCCAGTAGGCACCGCTGGTCTTGAGCAGCTTGATGGCCTTGATCTTGCCTGTGGAAGCAATATGCGGTCCGCGGCAAAGATCCAGGAAATCTCCCTGTCTGTAGGTAGAGATAGTGTCTGTATCCGGGATTACTTCCAGGATTTCCAGCTTGTAGTCTTCACCTTGGGCTTTGAAGATATCCACAGCTTCAGCCTTGCTGAGTTCTGTGCGGGTATAGGGCTGATCCTGGGCAGTGAGTTCCTTCATCCGGTTCTCGATCAGCACCAATTCTTCATCTGTAAAGGGTTTATCCCGGTCAAAGTCGTAGTAGAAACCGCTTTCAATAGCAGGTCCGATAGTTACCTTCACCTCAGGATAAAGCTGCTTCACAGCCTGCGCCATCAGGTGAGCAGTGCTGTGCCAGTAAACTTCTTTACCGGTATCGGTCTTAAATGTATGTAAGATTAAGTCTGAATCGGTTTGAATAGTGTGGTCCATGTCCACCAGTTTTCCATTGAGTTCCGCACAGATGGCGGCATCGGCAAGACGGGGAGAAATCCCCATCGCGACTTCCATTACTTTCACCGGCTTGTCATAGCTCTTGACCGAGCCGTCCGGCAGTTTCACTTGGATAGCCATAATTGTTCTCCTTGATTAAATGTACTACGTCGATACAAAGGACCTAGCCAATTATACTAGATTCCCAAGGCTGTAAATTTGTCAAGCACCGGCTCTGAAGCGTGAGATTCGCATAGCATTAAAGACAGCCAGAATAGTCACTCCGACGTCTGCAATCACTGCTTCCCAGAGATTTCCCAAGCCCAAAGCTCCGGCGATCATCACCAGTACTTTCAAGCCCAAAGCCAGCACGATGTTCTGGATAATGATCAAGTGGGTACGATGCGAGATCCTCACTGCTGTCACGAGTTGCTCGGGTTTATCCTGCAGGAGAACTATATCAGCTGCTTCGATGGAAGCGGCGTTACCCAGCTCTCCCATGGCGATACCCAGATCAGCCCGGCTGAGCACTGGAGCGTCATTCAGGCCATCGCCAACATAGGCAGTAAGCCCCTCTGTGCGCGCCATCACTTCCTCCAGCCTCTGCAGCTTCTCTTCCGGGACTAGCTCGGCGTGATACTCATCCAGTTGCAAGGCTTCTGCCACTTGTCCGGCTTTGGTGATTTGATCTCCGGAGAGCATCACGTGCCGCTGGGCACCCTCCTGCTTCAGCTCTTTCAAGGCTTGTGCCATGGAGCTTTTGATCTCGTCTGTAAAGCTGATATAGCCTTGATAGAGATGATTCTTCACAGCATAGATAGCAGTGGATTGGGCTGGTGAGATGGGCATGGTGTAGCCCAGGCTGCGGATCAGCCCCAGAGAACCTACCAGATACTCATCTCCAGCATAACGCATCAGGATGCCTTTACCGGGAAACTCTGTATACTCTTCGATATCTGAAACGTTCATTTCTGTTTGATAAGCCTTTTTCACCGCCAGAGCCAGAGGATGGGCGGAACTGAATTCACAGCGATAAACACTTTCCCAGAGCTCGTCTTCTTTTACTCCGGGCTCGGTGAAAACCACTCCCGGGCTGAGTTTTCCGGTGGTGAGAGTGCCGGTCTTATCGAAGACAAAGCTTTTAACCTGGCGGAGTGCATCCAGATAGCTGGAGCCTTTTATGATGATGCCATGTTTGGCTGCTAAACCGATGGCGATATAGTAAGTGAGCGGGATGGCAATCACAAAAGCGCAAGGACAGGAGACGATCAGAAAGATCAAAGCCCGCGGCAACCAGAGTTCCAGAGAAGCTCCCAGAAGCACCGGGATCACTACTAAAAGAGCTGCCATGATCACAACAATTGGTGTATAGATGGTAGCGAAGCGGGTGATGAATTTCTCCGTGGTGGATTTCTTCTGTGAGGCGTTCTCGATCAGGTTCAGGATGCGGGCAACGGCGCTTTCGGCTTCCGGAGCAGTTACTTCCAGCTCCAACCTGCCGGATAGATTCACAAATCCTGCCAGAACGGTTGATCCCGGCTCAACGGGTTGAGGCTCGGATTCTCCAGTCAGAGAGGAACTGTCTATACTGGATCTTCCCTTGAGCACAATGCTATCCAGAGGAACCCGGTCTCCGGGATTGACCACGATGATCTCTCCCTTGTTTATCTCGCCAGTCTTCTTTTCTATTAGCTTCCCGTCCTGCAACAGCAGAGCTTTCTCCGGTTTGGAGGCCACCATACCACGGATCAGGTTGCGGGATCTATTCACCGCCTTGGTCTCAAAATACTGGCCTATTTCATAAAGCAGCATCACTGCTGCGGCTTCGGTGTATTCTCCCAGCCAGATGGCTCCGAAGCTGGCAATGGTCATCAGAAAATGCTCGTCGAATACCCGGAGTTTGTAGAGCTTCTTAAAGGCGTTTAGAATCACTCTGTGGCCGATCAGCGCCCAAGCTAGCCACACAGAGATCAGGGCTGCACTATCTTTGAGC
>JAEZUG010000079.1 GCA_023421135.1 Candidatus Cloacimonadota bacterium
CTATAGTGCATTATTTATCTATAATGCCGTCCCGATGGGACTCAGTGGTTTATCGCAATAATCATCGAATCTATCTAAAATGCCGTCCCCCTGGGACTCAAGACGGTGCCATCTGTACTTTTCACACTGTCTCGAAGGCAGGAGTCCATGGGTACTACAACCCGTTGTTCTACATCTGGTTAACAAGTTTATGGATTACTGCCTTCGAGACTGTGTGAAAAGTCTGGATACGGCAATGAGAGTTCCGTAGGAACGACATTTTAGGTAGTCTGGTAGATGATATACAAAGGAGGATTAGTCCCGTAGGGACGACATTTTAGATAAGCTAAGACAATGATAGTGAGAGTATAATGTATCTGAAATGCCGTTCCTAAGGAATTCTGGAAAACTGCCATTGCTAGTCATAGTTACTATCTAAAATAACGTTCCTACGGAACTATTCGTTAAGTTTATGACTTCTCACACAGCCTCCTTCGCAGGAATGACGATACGCAGAGCAGGGAGAAAGAACATAATGCGCGTCATGTTTACGGCATGTGCAACGGTCTTAGTTAATAAGTTAATAGTGAGCGCTTTGCTCCTTCCAATGGCCTGCCAAACTCCGATTTGGCAGATACTACCGAATAGAACACGGATTTCGCAGATTTAACAGATTTACACGGATATTAGAATAGCACGCAGATTATTTTAGACCACAGAGGACACAGAGGAAAGCAGAGAGATGCAGAGATAGTGGAAGCGATCTTGTCTCACTATATCGGCACCCATTTGAAACGCATCTCATACCCATGTGACACGCATGAGTTCACATGGGTGTCACATGGGTGTCACATGGGTGTCTCATGCGTGTCGAAGCAGAGACGTGGTGGAGTGTAGTGGCGCTCTCCGAAGCGCCATCTTGACGCTTTCCTGTGACTAGGGATTAGGGATTAGGGATTAGGGATTAGGGATTAGAGGGTCAGTGTTGAACTGGGAGACTAAAGGGTTGTGACTGTAGGGGCAGACCTGTGTGTCTGCCCGGAATAAATGGTCTGCCAAACTCCGATTACTGGTCTGCCAAACTCCGATTTGGCAGAAACGCCTCCGAGGCTAACAGCCAATTAGTTAACAGTGAATGCTTCTCTCCTCTTACTGGTCTGCCAAACTCCGATTTGGCAGAAACGCCTCCGAGGTTAGAAGTTAATAAGTTAGTACTGAATGCTTTTCTCTCTCACTTAATCGAGGACTATTACGATCTCGATAACTGTGCACACCCCTAGGCTCCGAAAATTAAGAAAAAATGTCTTGCCAAATATTTCGCTTCATCTTTAGGTGTAACCAAGTGATAATGGTATTTATTACAATGATATAAGCTAATTCAAAGGAGTTAATTATGAAGAAGCTACTACTTATCTTATTCGCGGTTACTCTGTGGTCTGCATTTCTGTTTGCTGATAACATCATACCTGTTAGAACGGATGTATCAGGATTCTCGACTTGGGCGGACATTGATGTAGCTGGTACGGAATACCTTCAGCTATTGAATTCCACATCGAGTACTATTTCACCAGCTATGAATTTTGATAACTTTACAGCGGAGACTTTGAACTTCAAGGCCAGGACCTTTGGAGGAGTGAATGCAGTCGAAAACGAAATTACTGTTTCAATTTCAACAGACAATGGATCAAATTGGTCTGTTCTTGGTACAAGACTGCCTGCTAATAAAAATTTGACAGCAATGACTCCGTTTGATTTAAGCAGTTACAATGGCACACAAGTAAAGATCAAGTTTACGATGGCCGGTACAATTAATGATATTGGAGCGGGTATTGATGACATAACTATCGCTGGCACGCCTGCTGGAGCTGCCATCTCCGTGAATCCAATCTCTCTTGCAGGATTTACCTATGTCCACCAATCAGGGCCTTCTCAAGAGCTTAGTTTTGCTCTGACCGGATCAAATTTAACTGCTGATTTAGCAGTCTCAGTAACTGCGAATTATGCTATATCCTCAACTTCAGGGGGAACATTTGGCTCTTCCCTCAGTTTCACTCCTGCATCCGGTGCTGTATCCGCTACTATCTATGTCCGTCAAATAGCCGGACTTGATGTTGGATCATATACCGGTACTATAACCTGTAGCTCAACAGGAGCTACCAATAAGACTGTATCTTTGAGTGGAACTGTAACCGCCATTCCTTTGGTTGGTGCAACCGAGACGTTTGACAACTTCTCTGCTGCTGGTTCATATTCAAGTGGCAATTTTCTGGGACAAGACGGTTCAACTTGGACATATGTGAACTGCCGAGGAGATTATTCAATAACCGGCAGTGCCCCAATGCTTCGAGACAACGATACAGCTCACATGACTTCAGGAACGATAAGCGGTGGTATTGGGGAAATTGAGTTCAAGTATATGCAAGCTTTTACTACTAATGTTAGCCTGAATCTATACATCAACAATGTTGTTGTCGCTACCGTAACTTCAAGCTCGCAGCAGGGTGTAGTACTTAATTCTGGTAGAGTTACAGTAAATCAGGCTGGCAATTTTACTATCAAGTTTGCCCGAGCTTCCGGTGGTGGGCAGGTCGTTATTGATGATGTTACATGGTCAAGCTACGGGGATCCACCTGCAGCTACCCCTCTGATAACCCCCCCTGCAGGTACGTATTTTGACTCTCAAACTGTTAGTATTTCATGCGAGACTGCTGGTGCAAGTGTTTACTACACAGAAAACGGAGACACGCCTACAGATCTAAGTACTTTGTACACTGGGTCATTTCTCCTAAGTTCAAGCGCTACCATCAAGGCAATAGCTTATGCAAGTGGTTACAGCCCAAGCCAGATTGCTAGCTCAGTTTATACTATCATTCAAGAACCCAGCAATCACGTTACAAGCTTTGAAGGTATCACTGGATATCCCGGCAATAGCCAGATATATCTTTCTTGGACTGATTCAACGGGTGAAGTATTGCCCGATGCATATCTGATCAAGGGCAGTGTCAGTGGTTTTTCTGCTATAGTCGATCCTGTTGATGGGGTATTTGAAGCAAACTCAGGCTTGGTTCAGAATGTTGCCTATGGTGTGAATGAGTTTACATTCAATAGTTTAACGGAGAATACAAACTATTACTTCAAGATTTACCCATATTGTGGTAGTGGTGATATTGTTCAGTACAAGACAGATGGGATAGTGCCTTCAGAATCAGTTCTTACAGAGTACGGTCCTCCTACAATACCTGCTGCAATTTCAGCAACAGCTGTTTCTCATGAAGGTTTCACTGCCCGATGGGATACAGTTGTTGGTGCTGAGTCCTACAGAATTGATGTTTTGCGTAGTCAGTTAACCCCCTTCACAATCAATGAAGGTTTTAATTCTGGTACAACTGCTCCCGCAGGATGGACTTTCACAGCAATCGGTGGTACATACACTACTGCCACAAATTTCGGTTTTTCTAGCCCATCCTTGCAATTCGACAATACAGGAGATAGAGTACTAACGCCAGTGTTCCAAGGCGCAACTGCAGTGTCTTACTGGCTTAAAGGCCAAAGCACTAACGCAGTTTCTGCACTTACTGTTGAGCAGTTTGACGGTGATAACTGGACAGTGCTTGCGACTATACAACCTATACCAACTACAGGAACTATCAATACCCATGAATTGACTAGTAATATTACTCAGGTAAGATTTACCTATACCAAGAGTTTTGGTAACTTGTCTTTTGATGATGTTACGATAAACGGCTCTACATATGCTATGCAAGCAATCACAGGATGGGACAACTTAACGGTCGCTACAAGCCCTGTGAGAGTAAGTGGACTCGATGCTGCTACAGATTATCAGTACGTTGTTAGAGCTTTTAATGAAAATGGCACAAGTGCTAATTCAAATGCCGTAAACGTTTCTACAACTGCGACCGTTCCCGGAGCCGGAGCTGGAACCTTGATTGGCGATGATGTTGATATTATTGTACCGCCGGTCGGCATATTGACCGATAATTCTGTTACTATAGATCCTGCTAGCGGGACGGATATAGATTTCAACGTTACTGTCAGCGTAAATGGGCAAACCCTTATCTATACCATCAGCAGCAGCAACACAGATGCACTGAATGGGCTATATCTGCTGAATCATGCAGGTCCCACAAATGCCCCGACTGGCTATAATGTCAGCACTGGCACCTTAGTCGATAGCGGTTTAGAGGCTGGTGTATCCTATTTTGAAATTAGCGGTATTGCCGCAAAAGGCGAGCTAGTAATCAGCTTGGAGTTCGATCAAACCCTCCCCGTCGAGCTATCATCATTCACTTACACCCTGAATCCGCAGAATCTGGTGACTTTGCACTGGATCACCCAGACCGAGACCAATGTGCTGGGTTACTACATCTATCGGGGAAAGAGCGAAGAAGCTTCCGAGGCTGTCCTGGTGAGCGATATGATTGCTGCCACCAATACTTCCACCTTGCAGAGCTATATCTTTGTGGATAGCGAATTGCAGGAACAGGGCACCTATTACTACTGGCTGCAAAACCTGGACATGGATGGCAGTAATGCCTTCCACGGTCCCGTTCGCGTGGAATATAATTTCACCGATCCCGGAACGCCCAATCAGCCTCTGGTAACCGCTCTCAACCGCGTTTATCCCAATCCCTTCAATCCCACCACCTTCATCAACTACAGCCTGAGTGAGAACAGCCCCGTGCAGTTCAAGATCTACAACAACCGTGGACAGCTGGTTCGCACCATCACAAACGCTCCCACCACTGCCGGTAATCACCGTGTGGATTGGAACGGCACAGATGAGAACGGCTCTGCCTGCTCCACCGGATTGTATCTGATCCGCATGGAAGCCGGAAAAGAGAGCTTCACTCGTAAAGTGGTGCTGGTGAAGTAAAGTCAATAGTGAATGAGTTGATAGGTTAATAAGTTAACTAGTTAATGAGTTAACCAAGTTGGCTTAAGACTATACAGATGTAATGAAGAGCGCTCCGCATGCCGGGGCGCTCTTTCCTTTGGGCATAACAATCTCCGCTGGTGAGACCGAGAATCATTTTGCTCTTGACATCTGAAGCCTGTTCAGCTTACTTACATACACAGCTAAATCTATAACTATCAGGAGATAATAATGGAATACTTCCTTACTGAAGATCAATTGGAGATGCAGGAAATAGCCCGCAAGATTGCCCAGGAAAAGATGCTGCCCTTACGGGAAAAGTATGATGAAGAGGGAACCTTCCCCTGGGATATAGTGGAGATTATGGCTCAAAGCGATCTCTTTGCAGTTCTGATCCCCGAGGAATATGGCGGAATCAGTGGTAAAGTGGCAGATCTGGCCATTGTGACTGAAGAGCTTTGCACGGTCGATATGGGCATCTCTCTGGCTTTTGGCGTCACCGGACTGGGTATGTATCCCATCCTCATCGCAGGCAGCGAAGAACAGAAGCAGAAGTATCTTTCTCATATAGCCACCGGCAAACGTTTGGCTGCCTTTGGGCTCACCGAAGCTGGTGCCGGTAGTGATGTGGGAGCCATGGCTACCACTGCCCGCAAAGAAGGAGATTACTACGTTCTCAATGGCACCAAACAGTGGATCTCAAATGGTGGAGAAGCAGAAATCTACACGGTTTTTGCCATGACCGATCCCGCCAAGGGGGCTCGGGGCTGCTCCGTCTTCGTGGTGGAAAAAGGCACTCCCGGATTCAGCTTTGGTAAAAAAGAAAACAAGATGGGCATCAGAGCCAATTGCACCCGTGAACTGGTCTTTGAAGATTGCAAAGTTCCCGCTGAGAACATGCTGGGCCGTGAAGGCACCGGATTCATCACAGCCATGAAGGTCTTCGATAAATCCCGCCCTATGGTGGGCGCACAGGCCGTTGGCGTGGCTCGGGGAGCCTTTGAAGCAGCCATCAAGTATTCCAAGGAACGCGAGCAATTTGGCAAGCCCATTTCAGGTTTCCAGGCTGTTCAATTCATCCTGGCAGATATGGCCACGCAGATAGAAGCAGCCCGTGCCCTGGTGATGCAGACTGCCAGAATGATAGACGGCGGAGCCAAGAACTATTCCAAAGAAAGCGCCATGTGCAAATACTTCGCTTCCGACGTCGCCATGCAGGTTACCACAGACGCCGTTCAGGTACTAGGCGGCTATGGCTATATGAAAGAGTATCCCGTGGAGAAGATGATGCGGGATGCCAAGATCCTGCAGATTTACGAAGGAACCAATCAGATCCAGCGTGGAATCGTAGCTGCCAACCTGCTCAAGGAATTCTAAGTGTACGAGTGGATCAAGGACTTTGACGTAGCGATCACCGTCTGCGATAAAAACGGGATCATCACAGAAATGAATGCCAAATCCTGCAACACCTTCGCTTCCCACGGTGGTGCTGAACTGATCGGCACCAGCCTCTACGATTGCCACAAGCCCTCCAGTCAGGACAAGATCCGTGAGCTGCTGGCCACCGGGAAAGCCAATGCCTACACCATCGAGAAGAATGGCCAGAAGAAGCTGATCTATCAGCAAGCCTGGTATCAGGATGGTGAGATTGCCGGCTTGGTGGAGATGTCTCTGGTGCTGCCGGAGCAGATGCCGCACTATGTCCGCTCCTAAGCTCTTGATGCACACCTGTTGTGCACCTTGTTTGATAGCGCCCTACAACCATTTGAAAGAAACCGGTATGCAAATTACCGGTTTCTGGTTTAATCTCAATATCCATCCCTACACGGAATACAAGAAACGGCTGGAGACTCTGCAAGACTTTGCTTTACAAGAGAATATGCCGCTGATCGTCCGGGATCAATATGGGATAGATGAGTTTATTCTGGGTATTGAGGGTAAGATCGATGAGCGCTGTGAATACTGCTACCGGCACCGTCTGGAAGCTGTAGCAAAGACCGCTGCTGAAGAAGGCTTTGACGCCTTTTCCAGCACTCTGCTCTACAGCCGGTATCAGAAGCATGAATTGATCAAATCTATTGCCTCAGAGATGGCAGAGAAACACGGAGTGGATTTTTACTATGAGGACTTCAGAAGCCTCTGGCAAAAGGGAATAGAGCTTTCCAAAGCAGCGGGAATGTACCGCCAGCAATACTGCGGCTGCATCTTCAGCGAGCGCGACCGCTATTTAGGTAAACCAGGAGAAAAGAAATGAGCCGTTACAAAGAGATAGACCTGTTTCAGATCAACGTCTATTCCATCAAAGACCGTCCCAGCAAGGTGGAACCATCCGCCTTTGCCAAACCGGGCACAGTGGATACTTCAGCATTTCTGGATTGCCTGCCGGATATCCTGAAAGCCTCCGATTTCAAAGCCTTTGTGAGTGCTTGCCGGAAGGCACGAATTGATGCCAAGCCCATTATCATAGGCCTGGGCGGACACGTGATCAAGTGCGGATTGACTCCGTTACTGGTTGAGCTGATGGAACAGGGCGCGGTGGATTCGTTTGCAGTGAACGGCTCTGTAATGATCCACGATTTTGAGCTGGCAATGTTTGGCAAAACCTCGGAGGATGTCTCCAAGGCTCTGGCTGATGGCAGCTTTGGGATGGTCTTTGAGACTACCTATGGGATCAATTCAATCATCACTCAGGCCAGCAAAGATGAGCTGGGCTTGGGTGAAGCACTGGGAAAGCACCTTCTGGAGCAAGCTGAGCATCCGGAAGATTCTCTTTTGGCAATGGCTTACAAGCACAACATTCCAGTAACGGTTCACGTTGGCATAGGTACCGATATAATACATCAAACACCTTGTGCTGATGGTAAGGCTATTGGAGACTGTTCCCACCGGGATTTCAGAATCCTCTGCAACAGGCTTTTAGGCTTGGATGAGGGGGGAGTCTTTGTGGATCTGGGCTCTGCTGTGATAATCCCGGAAGTCTTTCTGAAGGCTCTCACTGTGGCGCGCAATATCAGCGGAAAGCTGAAGAACTTCACCACCGCTGTCTTTGATATGAACATGCAATACCGGGCTTGGGAAAACGTCTGTAAGCGTCCCGTCGAGACCGGCGGCAAGGGCTATTACTTCATTGGACACCATGAGATCATGATCCCGCTCTGGATCAAGTCGGTGCTGCGCAGTTAGAAGTTAGAAGTGAAGCTGCTTTGCGGTGTAAACTCTCTGCTAACTTCAGACTCCTAAACATTTACTTCGACAAAGACGGGGCAGTGATCCGAGCCCAGGACGTCCTGTCTGATCCCTGCTGAGATCAGGCGAGGGAGCTCTTCCCGGTTGATAAAGAAGTAATCTATTCTCCAGCCCACGTTCCGGTTACGGGCGGCAGTGCGGTAGCTCCACCAAGTGAATTCTTCCGGGTTTTGGTTGAAGTGCCGGAAGCTATCCACCCAGCCCAGGCTCACAATCTTATCCATCCAGGCTCGCTCTATGGGCAGGAATCCCGAGATCTTCTCGTTTTCCTTGGGATTGGAGAGATCGATGGGATGATGGGCAGTATTGACGTCCCCGCTCACCAAGACCATCTTCCCGGTAGCACGTTTGGCCTCCATCACTTCCAGAAAGCGAGCGTAGAAACGCAGCTTGTAATCCAGCCGTTCATCACTCTGCGCTCCATTGGGAAAATAGATAGCAAAAAGGATGAACTTCTGGTACTCAGCGATGATTATCCTGCCTTCGTTATCAAACTCCGGCACACCCAGTCCGTACTCCACTTTCAAAGGCTCGATTTTGGAGAGCAGGCAGGTGCCGGAATAGCCCTTGCGTTCAGCGTGGCTCCAGAATTGGTGATACTCGCTCAATTCTGCCATCTCCGGAGGAATCTGATGCTCCTGCAGCTTGGTCTCTTGCAGGCCGATAATATCCGCACCACTGGCTTTGATAGTGGCAATAAAGTCCTTATTCATCACAGCCCGCAGACCGTTCACATTCCAAGACCAGATCAGTTGTTTCATGTAATCCTCGTCAATGTTGTTATCGACAATATCGGCACACCGGTGCCAATTGTCAAGCCGAAACTCATTCCCTTCTCATCAACACTCTTGAGGAGGCCATCCGGGCAGTCAATGTGTCTCACTTTGCTGGCACAAGGTAAGAAGAAACTTGGATCAGGCCATTATTCAGCTACACTATAGGTATAAGAAACACGAGGAGATTACCATGAAACCCGTATCGATTTTATTGTTGCTTTGTTTACTTACGCTGGGGACACAGCTCTGGGCGCAGGATTGGAACCTCACCGGAACCTTCAATTTCAATGTGACTCAAAACGCCTACAGCAATAGCTGGGCAGGAACTGAGAAGGGTGCCATCACCTGGACAGCAGGCTCCAATATGAGTGCTGAGAAGCAGCTTAATCCGCTGTTCTTCAATGTCAACACTCTGAAGCTGGCCTTCGGACAGACCCACCAGCAGGAAACAGATTCTCAGGGAGAGAATTACTGGGCTAAGCCGGTGAAATCCACAGATAACATCGATGCCGAATCTTTGCTGAAGATGACCATGCAGACTTTCGTAAATCCCTTTGTGGGTTTGCGGGTGGAGAGCCAGTTTTTGGATCTGACTGATCCCAGCCTGACCAGGATCGTGAACCCCATGAAGTTCACAGAGTCTGCCGGTATCACACGGAGTTGGCTGCAGAGAGGCAATGAAGCCCTCAGTTCCCGCTTTGGTGCTGCCTTCAGGCAGAATCTGAACCGGGATGTCCTGATCTCAGCAGTTCCCGAGCAGCGTGAGAACCAAACCACTATCGACGGTGGTCTGGAGTTTGTGACAGAATACAAGAATGTCTTCACCCCCTCCAACGTCTCCTACAATACGAAGCTGCAAATCTATCAGGCTTTGTTCAATAGCAAGAGCGACGACTATGCTCATGAAGAATGGAAATCACCGGATGTGAATTGGGAACACAGTCTGGGTATGAGGATTTGGGGTGCCCTGAGTTTAAACCTTTATCTGCAATTGCTTTACGAGAAGGAACAGATCAGCGAGATGCAACTTAAGGAAACCATGGGATTGGGCTTCTCCTACAATTTGTTCTAAGCTTCTGTTTTATTAGATACATAGCGCAGATCAACCGGGTCTGCGCTATTTTTTATCGACAGCTTGCTGTCCAGGGGACACAATGGAACGCAGATGACGGGATCGACAGGATCAACATGAATTTTCCCCCAGCTTCACATATCCAGTCTATTCACTAATCACTAATTTGGCACGCAAATGAAACGCATATCACACGCATGAGATACCCATGATCCCACATGGGTGTCACATGGGTTTCACATGGGTGTCTCATGGGTGTCGTATCTGTGACGAGTGACGAGTGACCAGTGACAGAGACGAAAATCACTTGGTGTGAGTAAAAGCCTTTCCGGCTTCAACGAAGCTCTTTTTATCCCTGGGTGGCAGGCTCTGAAGTTTGTCTAAAAGTGTGAGGGTTTTGGTTTTGAGCTCATCGATGCTGCCGTTGTTTTCCAAAACGTAGTCCACTCTGGCCAGCTTCTCCGAATCCGGCATCTGAGCTCTCAAACGTGCCAGGATCTGTTCTCTGTTGCTGTTATCCCGTTTTATGAGCCAATCAAGCTTCTGATCTTGCGGAGCCGTGACCAGAATGATCGCGTCAAAACAGGATTCTAAACCGGCTTCAAAGAGCAGGGGGATTTCAAAGAAAAGCTTTAAGTCAGCAGATTCAAACACGATATTATCAAATAGTTCCAGAACCCTTGGATGAATCAGTGAATTCAAGTATATAAGCTTATCCGG
Source organism: Candidatus Cloacimonadota bacterium (assembly GCA_023421135.1). GTDB lineage: Bacteria > Cloacimonadota > Cloacimonadia > Cloacimonadales > Cloacimonadaceae > PHBP01. The sequence continues at coordinate 10,688 of JAEZUG010000079.1, forward strand.
ATGTGAAAAAACAAGTTTTGCCAGAGCCTGACGATCGATCTTGCCTTGAGAGAGCAGTTCTGCACCCCAGATTTCTGCCAGATGCACTTGCAGGTCGGGATCGTCCAGCACTGTCTTGGCAATGGGGTCGGCGGAGATCAGGCGGTAGCCTTGGCTAGCGATCAAGGATGAGACCAGGGATTTGCCGCTGCCGATGTTACCCGTGATGCCAATCAAAAGTGGTGCATTACTTTGTGGCATCGGCTATGATCTGAACCAGCTCTTCAAAGGCTATGCCGGTCTGCAGCTTTCCACCGTGTGCCACGGAGATCTGCCCGGTTTGTTCCGAGACGATCACAGCAATTGCATCACTGAGCTCTGAGATTCCCACTCCGGCCAGGTGACGGGTGCCCCATCTGTGCACATACTCCGGGTTTTTGGAGAGGGGAAGCACCACTTTTGCTGCCATTATCCTGTCCTGCCGGATGATGATAGCACCATCATGCAAGACCGAACGGGTGTTGAATATCGTCAGGATTAGGCGGGTGGAGATTGCAGAATCTATGGCTTCTCCGCTGGAAATGTACTCGTTCAAGCGCCGCTTGTTTTCCAGCACTATCAGAGCTCCTATCTTCCTGAACGACATGGAAGAAATGGCATCGATCAGATTGGTGTATTGCGAACTGCTTTCCTTTCTTTTAAAGGCCATACCCAGTTCTTTAGACAGGTTGAGCCTGGCAAGCATGGAGCGGAGTTCGGGCTGGAACAGGATCACGATGGCCAGAATCCAGAAGTTGCGAACTGCGCTGAGCAGCGTGGTGAGCATCTTAAGATCGAGGATAACTGCCATAAAATAGCTGATAAAAAGGAAGAGCAAGCCCCAGAGAACCTGATGTGCTCCGGTGCGGCGCACAATCAGAAGTGCTTGATAGATCACAAAAGCAATGATCAGGATGTCTATGATATCCACAAAACGGGGGATCAGAAAGCCCATTTGGCCTCCTCCATGATGCTGGTCTGCACCTGGATGAATTGGTAGCTGGCTTTCACATCGTGCACGCGAACATAGTCCAATCCTGCTTTCAGTGCAGCATCAACTGCTGCCAGACTGCCACCCAAACGCTCGGATGTGGGGGAGGGATTGATCTCATTGATAAAGCGTTTACGGCTGGCGCCCAGGAGAATAGGGTAGCCCAGCGCTTTGATCTTCTCCAGGTTGGCAAGGATAGACAGATTGTGAGAGAGATCCTTCCCAAAGCCTATGCCGGGATCGAGGATAATCTTGTTTATACCATGCTGGTGGCAGAATTCAATCCGTGCCTGGAAGAAATCCAGTAGTTCCCTGCCCAGATCGTTGTATTTGGGAGCATCCTGCATGGTTTGTGGATTTCCCTGCATATGCATAAGGACTACCGGTGTATGGGGGTGCTGAGCCAGTAAATCCACCAAGAGAGGGTCGAAACGCAGAGCAGAGATGTCGTTGATTATATCCGCTCCCTCTTTCAGTGCCAAAGCGGCAACGGCAGCTTTACGTGTGTCCACCGAGATTGGGATATCTGGATGGCGCAGCTTGAGCTCCCGGATAATCGGGATTAAACGTTTAGTCTCCAGGCTGGCATCCATTTCCCGGGCTCCGGGACGGGTGGATTCTGCTCCAATATCGATGATATCGGCACCTTCTTCCAACATGCGCTCTGCCTGCGCCAGAGCCTTATCTGAATCCAAGTAGGCTCCGCCATCCGAAAAACTGTCTTCGGTGACGTTCAGTATGCCCATGATCTTGAGTCTATGATGTAGCATTCAGTTTGACCTGGGTGTAAAACGGAATCTGAGTCGATAAACCTGCTCGGGACGATACACACCAAGAAAACGGAACTTCCAGTTGCGCAAAGCTGCTTGTGTGGCATCAAGATGTGTCTGAGGAGCCATAGTGATATTGACCAGAGTATCCATCCTGATGCGGCCTTCAGCATTGAGTTTGAACTCTACGTCCAAGACTTCACGGTCGGTGTAGTCAACTCTGGGCAGTGGGGCACGCTCTGCCACCACGCCATCACCCATAAGCATCTCGTATCCATCTCCGCTGCCGGTGTTTGTACCTGGATTGGTTCCTGGAAGCACCCGGCGCCCTTCTCTGGGAGGAGCAGGGGGTGGGGTGGAAACTTCTCTGTTTCCCAGCCGGGGAGCTTCAATATGCTCTTCACGGGTAGGAAGACTGGGAGCCGTATAGGGGCTCTGAGGTGCTTGAACCTGTTCTACCACCCGGTTCTGGGGGATGGGGTTCTGGGGGATGAGCTGTCCATCGGAATTCTCTGTCTGTTGGGGCAGATCGGCAACAGGAGCCTCGATGGGATCCTCTATCTGTTCTATTGGTTCCGGGATGTCCTCTCCCCACTCAAAGGTGTGCCAAATCTGCTCTGCAACTGGTTTCAGTATCACCAGAGCAAGAATCAACAGCAGTAGCAGATGCAGGCTGCCGGAGATAAAGTAAGGAGAATTGAGGAGTTTCCGGGTTTGGTCTTTCATGGTTGTCTTCGGTTCAGACTCTCAGTGGCTACGAAGATCTTCTCAAATCCTGCCAGACGAATGATATCCATAACGTTAATCATGGCTTGCAGTTCCGTGCTCTTCTCGGCTGAGAGGCGAACCACTTGTTCCCCAGAAACAAAGCTCTCTTTCAAGGCTATTTCCAAGCCATCCAGATCGTAGTTGCGTCCATCAAAACTGATGTTCTCTGAATCTTTGTAAACTATGTGCAGGGTCTGATTGGTCATCCTTGAAGAACTGACGGAGCCAGGCAGCCTCACTGGAAGGCCGGATTGTGAACTGAAATTGGAGGCGATCAGCAGAAATATGATCAGCAGGAAGATCACATCTGTCATGGATATCAGCATGGTTCCGCTGATCTTGGACTTGGATGTCTTAAATTTCATGATTGCTTGGCGTTTGCAAACTGCTTGATCCGGATCATCTGGGAGACAGTGTAGTCCTGCATTTCCTTGGCTATGTTCTCCAGTTTTTGCACCAGATCGTTGTAAAAGATAATGGCGATAATGCCAACAATCAGACCGCCCACTGTAGTGAGCAGGGCTTCCCAGATACCACCGGCCAGACCTGAGATATCGATCCCATTCTGAGACTGACCCTGAATGTTCATGAAGACCTTCACCATGCCCATCACAGTTCCCAAAAAACCAATCAGAGGTGCGATGGCGGCAAAGGTCGAAAGCCAGCCCATGCCCTTCTCCAGCTTGTGCATCTCCATTCCGGCAGTGGATTCCAAGCTTTCGCGGAGCAAGGCTTCATCTTCAAACGAATCATTGTATAGTTTTGTTAGTATTATACTTAATGGGCTATCCTCAAAGTAAATTCTAAGCAGGCTTCGCGAGGTTTCCAGGCCATCTTGGGAGTTTAGAGATTCCATCAGACGCACGGTCTTTTTCTGGATTCTGGAAAGCAACCTGTATTTCTCAATTACTATGGCTATCACCAGAAAGGAGATGATGAGCAGGACCCACATCAGGATCCCGCCGCGGAGGAAAAGATTCAATAGAGACATATCTATCCTTTATGAAAAGCTGCAAGCCCGGGTGGAGCCCGAGCTTGCAGGATTGTGTGTAATTATGTAAGTTTCGGACTAGTAGATGATTTAACCGTGCTTAATCTGGAAGTCTTTCATGAACTCTGCCAGAGCATGGGCTGATGGCAGGGGCAGAGAGTTATAGGTGGAAGCGCGGCATCCGCCAACGTCTCTGTGGCCTTTGAGTCCAATCATGCCGTTCTGCTTGGCTTCTTTGATGAAGAGCTCTTCCAGTTCTTCGCTGGGAAGCCTGAAAGTAATGTTCATCAGGGAACGGTCTTCAGGAACAACGGTGCCCTTGAAGAAACCGCCGGAGGCATCTATAGCATTGTAGATATAGCCAGCTTTCACCTGGTTGTTCTGCTCAATTTTGGCCAGGCCACCAAACTCTTCGATCCATTTCAGGACGAGGCCTATCATGTAGATCGTGAAGGTGGGAGGGGTGTTGTACATGGAGCCATTCTTGGCATGGATATTGTAGTCCAGCATGGAAGGCAGGTTCGGGTTGACGCGGGAAAGCATGTCTTTCTTCATGATCACAACCACCACTCCGGAGGGTCCGACGTTCTTCTGAGCGCCAGCATAGATCATGGAGTATTTCTGCACGTCGATGGGTTTGCTCATGAAGTTTGAGGACATATCGGCAATCAGGGGGACTCCCGCCGGGACGTCCGGGTCTGTCTTCCACTCTGTACCGAAGATGGTGTTGTTGGTTGTGATATGCAGGTAAGCAGGCTTATCGGAGAGAGTCCAGCTTTTGGGAATGTAGCTGAAATTCTTGTCGTCCGAACTGGCAGCAACGTGCACAGCTTTTCCGATCTTTTTGGCTTCGGCTATCGCCTTTTTGGACCATTGACCGGTGTTGATGTAGTTGGCTTCCATTCCATCCAGAGCAAAGCTCATCGGCACCATCAGGAACTGCATGCTAGCGCCGCCCTGGACGAAGAGGACTTCATAGTCGTCACCCAGGCCGTAGATACGTTTCACGGCAGCATTGGTTTCGTCGATGATGGCTTGGTATTCTTTGCTGCGATGGCTCATTTCCATCACAGAGAGTCCCATGCCTTTGTAGTTGAAAAAGTCAGCTTGCGCTTCGCGCATCACTTCTTCCGGCAATACAGCCGGGCCAGCGTTGAAATTATGGATGCGTTCCATAACATTCCTCCTGTTTATCTGTTTATTCTGATGTTGCAAGAAAATCAAAGTGCAGCTTTTAAGGCAAGCCTTTTTTTCTAGTTCTCAGCTTTATCTGGATTCCCAAGATCCAGAGGGAAGCTCTAAGTAGTGCACAATGAGAGCCCTAAGGTACTATGAAATAGTAGATAATCCATGCTTGTTGTCCTTCAATCTGTTTGTCTTCTCTCTCTCGCTCGATACCTCTGTGATACGCATCTGATACACATATGACACGCATGAAGTTACATGGGTGTCTCATGGGTGTCTAATGCGTGTCTAGTTGGGGAGTGACGAGAGGCAAAAAAAGAAACGACAAGTGCCTTCCAGTGGCGGTAAAATGCGAGCTGGAGATTTTTATTGACTTAATCCAGCTTTACACTTGTTTGATACTTGGATATAAACATATGATTCACAATATATTGAGTAATGACAAGCTGGTTCTGGCCTCAGAATCTCCACGTAGAAAACTACTACTGGAGAGTTTGGGCTTACGACCGCTGATTGTACCTGCCAAAATAGCAGAACCTCTCACCAAAGAGAGAGCTCATCGCCAGGCTATCCGTCACGCTTGTAACAAAGCCATGGCAGTGAGGGCATATCTGGATGAGGATGCTACAATTGTTGCTGCGGATACTCTGGTGGTCCTGGATGATCTCATTCTTGGCAAGCCTGGATCTGCTCCGGAAGCTGCAGCCTATCTGCGCCTACTTTCCGGACGCTCGCACAGCGTCTATACAGGTCTCTGTGTGATCCGGCATGGAGAGCAGCATACTGCCTATGAGCGCAGCAGAGTGCTTTTTAAGGAACTCTCCGAGCAGGAGATAGCAGATTATATTCAAACCGGTGAACCCTTTGATAAAGCCGGAGCTTATGGAATTCAGGGCTTTGGAGCTCAGTTCATACGCTCCATCCAGGGTTGTTACTTCAATGTTATGGGATTTCCCATAAATCTATTTTACAGCATGTTAGGTGGCGGCACAAGATGAGTCAGACTCTTTTCACCAATGCGCATTTCTATCATCCCGGGAAGAACTATCGGGCTCTGCTCTGTGAAGATGGTATCATTCAGGAGCTTTTTGAAACACCCCCCATTCCCGGGGCAGAGATCCGGATCGAAGATCTGGGTGGTTGCTGGGTTTATCCCGGTTTTACCGATACTCACACTCATAGTTTTGAGGGTGGTTTGTATAGCAACGGTTTGGATTTGTCTGAGATCACTTCCATTGCCGACCTGTTGGAACTGATCCACCAGCACTGCCAATCCAGGACTAGTGATGAGCTGATCTTTGCCTGGCGTTTTGATGAGCTCAAGACCCAGGAAGGCAGGTTTCCCACCCGGGCGGAACTGGATCGGGTGAGTCCGCGTAATCCCTTGGTGCTGCGCAGAATAGATGGGCATAGCTGCATGTTGAACCGCAGAGCATTGGCAGAGATCCCTCTGATGAACTCGGCCAGTGAAGTGCTGCGCAAGGCAGAAAACGATCAGGCGGTGCACCACTTTCATGTGAATGTCCCTCCGGATCAGGTTGTCCGTGCCTATCACTCTGCAGCCGAGATAGCGCTGAGGGGTGGCTTTAGCTCGATTCATACCATGATAGGTGATGCTCAATATTCCAATACTCACTTCAAACTAATCAGGGATAATCTATCCAGTTTTAAGGTTCGTTATAGCATATATCCTCAAAGCTTTAACCTGGAAAATGCTATTGAACTGGGTGCCACAAGAATAGGTGGCTGTATTTTGGCAGATGGTTCTTTTGGGTCTCATACTGCAGCCCTAACAGAGCCATATTTGGGCACGGATGAGCTTGGGATGCTCTATCAAAGCAACGGATTCTGGGATTCCTTTGTGGCAAAAGCTCAGGAGCAAGATCTGCAAGTGGCAGTTCATTGTATTGGAGACCGGGCGATTGAACAGATCAATCAAGCTTATCTTAAGGCTCAGGCCAGTAATCCCAAGGATCTCAGACACCAGTTGATTCATTGTGAGCTGGTCTCTGATCAACTTCTGGAAAAGATCGTGGAGTCTGGAGCTGCAGCAGTTATGCAACCTGCTTTTGATCACTACTGGGGAGCTCAGGGTGGCTTTTATGAAAAAGCTCTGGGTCCAGCTCGCTGGGGTCAGTTGAACAGATTTAAGTCACTCTCTGAAAGGGGAGTACGGCTTTGCTTCGGCTCGGATTGGTATATCACAGAGCTGGATGTGTTAAAAGGGATTCATGCCGCCATCAATCATCATAACCCCGAGGAGCGGATCGGTGTGGATCAGGCAATTGCTGCCTATACTCAAAACGCTGCCTGGCTTTCACATGAAGAGGATAGTAAAGGCAGCCTGACCCCAGGGAAGGTTGCTGATATGACAGTTTTGAGTGCTGAGCTAAGCCAGGTATTTCAGTTGTCTGAGCTAGAGGTTTTGCGGGTCTATAAATCCGGGGAGATGCAGTATGACAAACCCTGATTTCTTTACAGAAGCTCAGATCAAGCAAATCCTGGGGCGTGAACTGGAGCTCTTTCCTCAGGCTGGTCTGATAGATCTCTACAAGCTGCTGTATCAAGCCTATCAAGGCCCCAATCATATTGCAGTTTCAGAGCAGGGTTTTGCCTCATTCCTGCGCGAGGAGCTCTCAACAACCACTTCCAAGCCCGGGCCTTTGGTGCATGATATTGGAGCTGGCAAAGCTTTCTATCGCATCTATCTTGCGGCATTTATTCATGAGGGTTTGGAGATCACTGATGACCTTATCCTGAGATTCACCCGACTGGTCTTTGGTTCCAAACAGCCGGATTCTCTCGATTTGAACACTTGGAAAGATCTCTGGCTCTGGCTTGAACCCATTGTGGAATCTTATGATAAAGATGTCTTTGGCAGAGGAAGGGTGTCTCCCGAACACCGGGCCGGTGAATTGGCTTTGATACAGAATCTGATCCGGATAGGAGGGATACCTCACCACACTTCCCTCTACCTGGAAAACTACGACCCCCATTACCGCCTCATACATGTGTCCAGGCTGGAAGAAGCTATGGATCTCCTGAGGCTTGATATTTTTAAACAGATATAGGTGTAAATAAATGAAACAAATAAGAGTTAGATTTGCTCCCAGTCCCACCGGTTACTTACATATCGGGGGGCTGAGAACAGCATTGTATGATTTCCTTTTTGCCCGGTCAGTTGGTGGGAAATTTATCCTGCGAATCGAGGATACGGATAGGAACCGCCTGGTGGAAGATGCTGCCGAAAAGCTGATCAGTGCATTGGAGCGGATGGGTATCGAGCTGGATGAAGGGCCTGGAATCGGGGGCGATTTTGGCCCCTACGTTCAATCTGATAGGTTGGAGCTCTATCATCGGGAAGCACAGAGGCTTCTGGATAGTGGTAACGCTTATCGCTGCTTCTGCTCGGCTGAGCGGTTGAGCCAAATGCGGGAACAACAACAGCAGAATGGTGAATTTGTAAAATACGACCGGCACTGTCTCTCCTTAAGTGAAGACGAAGTGCAGGAGAGGCTGGCCCGGGGTGAGCAGCATGTTGTGCGCCTCAAGATGCCTGATGAGAGAGTCTTTGCTTTCACAGATCTGATCCGCGGAAGTGTGGAAATGGATGCAGCTCAGTCCGATGATCAGGTGATTATCAAGTCCGATGGCTTTCCTACCTATCACCTGGCTGCAGTAGTTGACGATCACTTTATGGAGATCAGCCATGTTATCCGGGGAGAAGAGTGGCTTTCCAGCACGCCAAAGCATATTTGGCTCAATGAATGCCTGGGTTGGGAAGCTCCGTTGTGGGTACACCTGCCGCTGATTCTGAATCAGGACAGATCAAAGCTCAGCAAGCGTATGAATGATGTTTCAGTGGATTCATATCTCGAGAGAGGTTACTTTAAGGAAGCCATCATAAACTTCATTGCACTACTAGGTTGGCACTCTGCAGATGATCAGGAAATCTACAGCTTGGAAGAGCTTTGTAAGGTATTCAGCCTGGAGCGCGTCAATAAGGCTGGAGCAGTCTTTGACCTCACCAAATTGGATTGGATGAACGGCATTTATATGCGAAGCCTGGATCCTCAGGAAGTGTTCAACCGAGCTCTGCCATATTTTACTGCTGCTGGATATTCGCTGGAATCTGGTGCCACCAGCCTCAAGATGATAGAAATTGCCCGGGAGCGTTGCACTCTCTTGCCTGAGCTGGTTGACTACTGCAAGATCTTCCTCTCCAGGCCGGAACTATCTCCAGAGATGCAGGAGCTTCTGTGTAATGAGGATTCCCGCAAGGTACTGCAATACTTTCTCGCGCTCTTTGATAATCCGGATGAAGGCTTTGGCAGCCTGGTGCTGGCGGATTTACCCAAGGCGGCAATGCAGGAGCTGGGGATCAAAGGCAAGCAGTTTTTCACGCCCTTAAGGCTCGCTCTGATCAGGCAGGAACATGGTCCTGATTTGCCCAGCATCTGGGAGATACTGGGAAAAGCAGAGACTGTTTCGCGGCTCAGAGAATCTCTCGGCTCACAAGGCTTATGAGTATATGGTGTATGACGATACCTGGTAAAAAGGACTGAAAGAAAATGAAAGATGTGGCAAGAATCGTCCTGAAAGTCCTGTTTGGATCTTGGAACGGAATCCAGATCTTCTTTTATCCCATGCTGATCTTCTTCTGGTTTGATTCTACCAGTATGGTCAAATGGTTCTCCGAGTTGCTAAACACTCAGGTGCATCAGTTGCCTCTGACTCTTTTCTTGCTGGTGTTTCTCTACATCGGATTTCTCTTTTTCAAGTTTTACAGCTATCTGCGTATCAATCCGGATACCAAGGGCTTGAATAAGGATTTGATGAGGTACACCCTGGATATCCACAAGGGTTTGTTTCTGATTCTCTTTGTGGCCATCATGATCTTTGTTCTGGGCTCGTTTCTGGATTACTTCTACGAGATTAAGATACCGATACGGAGAATATACGCCAGCCTCTTCCAATACATATCGCTCACTCTGATAATGTTTTACTATATTCAAAGCGTTTGGACTGCTCCCTTTAGGAAGAGGGGCTATAGCATAGACAGGTCTATCAACTATGTGATCCTGTTTGGCAGACGCACTCCCTGGACTCTGCTGGTATTCACAGGTCTTATCATGCTGATTGTGGTTTGTTCAACCCTGCTCTACAGATTGCTTGTGTTCAATGGCATTAGCCTGATAATCGAGTATCTGAATACTGCTATACCGGATGGAGTATTATTGCAAATGATCTCCGCTCAGAATAGCGGCGAAGTCTTCTATAATGTCATCATCATTCTGATTGCTTTTCTCATCTCAAATCTGTTATTTGCCCCATTCACCTTGCTGGGCGAGATGCTGATAAACTATATTCACCCAATAAAACTGAAGGTTAGGAATGCCCAAGAAAACCCGAAAACGCAAGACCAAGAAGCATAGCTCCAAGCTCTGGCTCATCATAATTATTGGATTAGCCTTGGTGGCTTTGATCTGGTGGATAGCCACCAAAGAAAGCCCAGCTCGTCCACCAGCGGAGCAAGAACCCGCTGAACAGTCTCCGGAGACTGAACAAGAGGAGACCAAACCTGCACCAGTGGGAGAGAACTTGCTTGATGGAGCCATCAAAGAGGCTGCTCAACGCCTCAATGTGCCGGAGAATGCCTTACGTAAGACTCATACAGAAGACTTTGATGTCTATAAACTGCCCTTGAACCGGGCTGAGACAGATCTCACTTTTGCAAACATGATAGTTAAGGGTCAGGTTGAGCTGAGAGGTGGAGTTCTGGTGCGTGGCACAGAATCCGCCAACAAGCAGGTTTTGACCTTCAAACACAGCGAAGTCGAACGGCGTAGTCAGGTGGAGCTATATTACGATTCCAGCGTTTATCAGAACCAAGTATCTGGTAAGAATATCGCTATTGTGGTAGATGATTTCGGGACTATTGGTGGAGAGCTGCTAAATGGATTCTTTGCACTTGATAGAGCTGTCAGCTTTGCGATTATGCCGGGACAGAATCACAGTGCACTTACCATGCAGAAGGCTCAGCAACAAGGACGAGAAGCCCTGATTCACGTTCCCATGGAACCCATTGGGTATCCGGGAGTTGATCCAGGTCCGGAGGCCATCCTGGTGCGAATGACCGAGGCAGAGATTGAGAGAATGCTTCATCGCTTCATCAATCAATTGCCCTACTGTAAAGGGATAAACAACCACATGGGAAGCCTGGCAACCTCAGACGAGCAAACCATGGAACGCGTGATGAAAGTGCTTCGGGAGAAGGGTAAGTATTTCCTGGATAGCCGCACAACTAACGTCTCCGTGGCCTATCAAACAGCCCAGAAAGCACATATTCCGGCATATCAGAACAGAATATTCCTGGATGCCCCGGATATCTCTGATGCCACTTTCAATGCTAAGATTCAGCAGATTATAACCATGTCTCAGGCTAATCCCAATCTGATAGCTATAACACATTGCCACAACCGGGACAAATTGATTTATCTGCGCAGATTCATCCAAAGACTGGAAGCAGAAGGCTTCAACCTTGTCCCTGTTTCTGCCTTGGGACAATCCGACCTTCCCCAGATATTGTGAGGTAAAAAATGGGAATCTTCAAAGCTGCATTCCTGGGAATTATACAAGGTTTGGCAGAATTCTTGCCGATCAGCAGTTCAGGCCACTTAAAACTGGCTCAGATACTGCTGAATACCCAAGAAAGTGCCGGAGCTGCTTTTGATATCTTTTTACATCTTGGAACCCTGATAGCAGTACTTATCTACTTCAGGAAGACTCTGTGGTCTTTGGTTGTTTCCCTCTTTCGGTGGAGGAAGAGCCTGGATAACCAGATACATTATCACAACAGGCTTTTGATCTTGTATTTGGGAGTCTCCACAGTGATCACGGGTGTCTTCTACCTAATCTTCCAGGACTTTCTGGATCGTCTCTTTGAGGATCCCAACCCTCTCCTGATCGCACTGATGCTCAGTATAACCGGCCTGTTGATCTATATTTCGGACAAGATCAAGGATTGCCGCATACCATCCTCATCCATGGGCTTCATGCGTAGCATGATTATTGGATTGGGACAAGGTATTGCGATACTCCCGGGGATATCCCGTTCCGGCACTACCATAGCAGTTTCTCTGATGACCGGCATCAAGAGAAAGGATGCGGCGCACTATAGCTTCCTCTTAAGTATCCCCGCAATCATTGGTGCTAATCTGAAAGAATTCGGAACCCTCAGTTCTCTCCAGGCCTCGCAGCTTCTGCCGTATTTGGTGGGCTTCTTCTGTGCTGCAATTTCCGGTTATGCAGTGATTTCACTCCTGATCGGATTCATCAGGCAGAGTAAACTGAAGTACTTCTCCTACTACTGTTGGACGATCTCCCTCATCACTGTGTTAATCGTTATAATATGAGTATTCCGGAGCAGCAACACTACGATAAGATCCTCAAAGAAGCCAGGATGGGAGAGAGCTTTCTCCTGGTAGGAACAGATGTCTATTGGCAGGATCGCTACACAGAGGCTGTTCGCAAGGCTCTGAGAAAGAATGAAGTAACACTCAGCATATTATATGGTGATGTGGTAAAGGCTTATCAGCTCAAAGACGAGCTGGATAGTCTGAGTCTGTTTGCCGATCTGAAACTGATCATCATCAAGAATGCCGATGCTATGAACAAAAAAGAGCTGGATACACTTGCTGCTTACTTTAGCTCACCAATAGAGACTCAAAGCCTGGTAATCCAGGCAGAAAAGATTGATGCACGAACCGGTAACTGGAAGAAGATCAAGGAAGCCTGCCAGTTCTTCCAGTGTGATAAACCCAAGTTTACCGGACAGATCAAAGACTGGGTTCAACAAGAGCTGCGAACCAGGGGAATATCTATTAATAACAGGGCCTTGGACAGCTTTACTACCCGGGTGGAATTGGATTTTGCCACTGCGAAGAATGAGCTGGATAAGCTCTGTTTATTGGTGGGTGAGCGCAAGACGATCACTGAATTGGATGTGGAGAAGTGCCTCGGCAGTTCCCGAATGGGAGCGCAGATGGATTTCTTTCGTGCAATGGGTGCAAGGAAGACGGATAGCTGCTTGAATGCAGTGAACCTGATGCTGGATTCGGAACAGGAGCCTCTGAGTATTGTGTTCATGATCCAGCGCTTCTTTACTGCTATTTGGAAGATCAGGATTCTCAGGGCAAAGCACGTCAGCAGAGCCGAGATTATCCAGAAACACCTAATGGATTTGTATCCCAGCCAAAGAACCGAGTACCCCGTTATGGCGGAGAATTATAGTCTCGTAGCTCTGGAGACGGTCTTTGATGTCCTCCTTGAGCTGGACAGCCAGCTAAAGTCTATCAGCACGGATCCCAAGCTTCTTCTCAGCCTTGCTCTGATCAAGATTTGCCAGGCCTGATATGCAAGAACTGGGTATCCTGCTTCATATCAGCAGCCTTCCAGGCAAGTATGGTATTGGGGATTTCGGCCCAGAAGCCCATGATTTGATAGACAAGCTTGCCGCCGGAGGCTTCAATTCTTGGCAGCTTCTGCCTTTGAATCATCCCGGTTATGGAAATTCGCCCTACAACCCAGTTTCTGCTTTTGCCCTGAACCCCTATCTCATCTCTCCGGAATTGCTTCTGAGGGATGGATTGCTCACAGTTGAGGAATTGACAAGCGCTGAACTACCCAATGATGGTCTGGTGGATTTTGAAGTAGTCATTTCCAGAAAAAATACTCTTCTCCAGCTCGCAAGCGCTAGATTGGTGCAGTCTTTGGGAATGAAAGAAGTAGTGGCTTCAATCCCGGACATATTAAAGCCATACTTGGCCTATATCTGCCTTTCAGAGCAGCAGGGCTCTTCTGCCTGGTATGAATGGCCAGAAATCTACAAGCGCTACAGCGAAGAGCTTTTTTTGCTACTGATGGATAACTCCCAAGACTACATGCTTCAACAAGCCGTAATTCAGAGATTAGCTCATGAGCAACTAAAAGAGCTCAAGAGCCATGCCGCAAGCCAGAATATCCGCCTCGTGGGCGATATCCCCTTGTACCTTTCTTATGATAGTGCTGAGGTCTGGGCCAATCAGGAGCTCTTCAAGCTTGATTCCTCCGGCGCAAAGCTTAAAGTAGCCGGAGTGCCACCTGATGCATTTAGTGATGAGGGTCAACTCTGGGGAAACCCGGTTTACGATTGGGCAAAGATGCAAGAGACGGGCTTTGACTTCTTTATCAGGAGAATTTCTGAAGCTTTGGATACCTTTGACATCCTCCGCTTGGATCATTTTATCGGATATGTGAATTACTGGGAAATTGAGGGCGATGCCGCTTCAGCTCAGGATGGGAAGTGGGTGAAAGCCCTTCCGGAAGAATTCTTTGGTGCCTTGCTGGCCAAGTATCCAGTGGAGCGATTCATTGCTGAGGATCTTGGGGTTCTGAACGATGAAGTCTGCCACATACGTGATTCTCACGCATTTCCCGGCATGATCGTCTTGCAGTTCTGTTTTGAAGACAGCATACCCGAGGTAGAAAAATACCCCTCCACAAGAGTGATTTACACCGGTACTCATGATAATAAAACTACCCGCCAGTGGTTTGAAGAGCTCGATCAAACAAGCTCCAGCGCCTTGAACTTCCGTCTGTTCTGTTTGCAGAATGGTTTTATCTCCGAAGAAGCTGAGCTCAAGCCCAGCCTAGCTGCAGAACTGATGATCCGGACAGGCAGAAAGGCACCTTGCGGTCAATTGGTGATTCCCATGCAGGACATCCTGAGCTTGGGGGCTGAGGCCAGAATGAACGTCCCAGGAACAGCTCTGGGCAATTGGCAGTGGCGGATGCGGGAGTCCATTCAGCTTCACAACTAGTCCATTTGTTCCCCCCTTCTCCCTTCTTCGATTCTTTAGCGCAGCCTTAACGATTCCTTAGCGATTCTTTAACGAAAGCTAAGGAAAGGCTTATCCTGTATTAAGTCATGGCTATATTGCCGAATTAGGGAGCTATCTGTATGGCACTAAGTGGTATGCATCGCATTGGGAGTGGTATCTACAAACTAAAGTGTATCGTGACAACGCTCTGGAAGCGGGTGTCTGGTAACGCATGCTCGAGAGATTGGCAGTGGTTTATTATGCAGAACCAAAGCTCCCCTGCAGTTCCAGTATCCTATCCCGAAGCTCCGCAGCTTTCTCAAAATCCAGCTTGGCAGAGGCCTTACGCATCTCTTTGGTGAGCAGCTCTATGATCTTATCCTTATTATCCAGTTCCAGATAGTCCATAAATTCCTGTTTCTTGGCTTTGGCATCTGTCTTCTCGGCCTTGGTTTCCAGATCATAGCCCTCTGCCACAGCAGTGGATTGCATAATCTGATCCAGGGTTTTGAGAATGGTCTGAGGTGTAATCCCGTGATCCAGATTGAATTGAAGCTGTTTCTCTCTTCTGCGATTGGTTTCAGATAAGGTGCGCGCAATGGCATCGGTGATCTCATCGGCGTAGAGCACCACCTTACCTTCCACATTTCTGGCAGCGCGTCCGGAGATCTGGATCAATGAACGGGCTGAGCGCAGGAAACCGGTCTTATCGGCATCGAGGATTGCTACAAGAGAGACCTCCGGGAGATCCAGGCCTTCCCGCAGCAGGTTTACACCCACGATCACATCATACTCATCCAGCCTGAGGCTGCGGATGATTCTGGCACGCTCGATTGTGTCTATCTCACTATGGAGATAGCAGGCTCTGATACCAGCGTTCACCAAATATGTAGTAAGATCTTCAGACATCCGCTTGGTGAGCGTCATCACCAGAGACTTCTGCTTCTTTTCGGCTCTACTGCGTACCTGAGAGATCAGGTCGTCCACCTGATGCTTGATAGGTTTGATCTCAATCTCGGGATCCAGCAAGCCAGTGGGTCGAATCACCTGTTCTACAATCTCGCCTTGAGTAAGGCTAAGCTCATAATCTGCGGGAGTGGCAGAGACGAAGATCACGCTGCGCATGTAGCGCTCGAACTCCTCAAATCTGAGAGGACGGTTATCAAAGGCCGAAGGTAGCCTGAACCCATATTCCACCAGGTTCTTCTTTCTGGTGTAGTCTCCACCGTACATCCCGTGTACCTGTGGAATGGTGACGTGAGATTCATCAATGACAAAGAGGAAATCCTCCGGGAAATAATCCAATAGGCAGCTGGGAGGCTCTCCTGGTGCGGAATTGGTGAGATGCCGGGAGTAGTTCTCTATCCCGGAGCAGAAACCCAGCTCTCTCAGCATCTCCAGATCGAAAGCCACGCGTTGCTTGAGTCTATCGGCTTCGACATAACGCTGGTTATCCAGATAATACTTCACCCGCATTTCAGCTTCTTGTTCGATGGAATGCAGAGCTCTGTGCAGCTTGTCTTCGGACATAATGAAGTGTATAGCTGGATACACAGGGTACTCATCAACCTCTCCCAACGTGTTGTAAGATATGGGGTGTAGCTTCTCCAGCTTGACTATCTCATCTCCCCAGAATTCCACTCGGAGGCAGTGTTCCAGGTAGGCAGGATAGATATCGACCACGTCACCCCGAACCCGAAACGATCCCCTCTCAAAAGCTATGTCGTTTCTGCTGTAATGAGCTCTGACAAGCTTGGCAATCAGGTCGTCACGATCCATCTTCTGGCCTTTCTCGACTCTGATCAGAGCTTCCCGATACTCTTCCGGGACTCCCAAGCCATATATGCAGGATACCGATGCAACGATAATCACATCCCGGCGTTCCATCAAACTCATGGTTGCTCGGAGACGCAGCTTCTCGATTTGCTCGTTTATATCGGAGTCTTTCTCTATGTAGATGTCTTTTCCGGGGATGTAGGCTTCGGGCTGATAATAGTCGTAGTAACTAATGAAGTATTCCACTGCGTTATCGGGAAATAGCTGTTTGAGCTCACCATAGAGTTGAGCTGCCAGAGTCTTGTTGTGAGAAAGCACCAAGGTGGGACGATTGACCTCGGCGATCACGTTTGCCACGGTAAAAGTCTTGCCGCTACCTGTGACTCCCAGGAGCACCTGATGCTGCTTTCCTTCATTCAGGCCTTTCACCAATTCTGTTATCGCCAGAGGTTGATCTCCGCCGGGTTTGTACTCTGAAACAAGTTTAAAATCTGCCATGTTGCTATCCCCGTTTTGTGGTTTTATTGCGTTGCAAGAAGGGCTAAAGCCCGCTCTCTTCTTCTTTACCGGTCTCCTGTCTGGAGTCCGGTTATCAAGATCCAATATTCTTCTTGACGTCTGTGTAAAAGCTCACATTTTGGATACAGTCTCAGCGAGGCTGGGATTTTGTCGAGCAAATAAACAATGGAGTATAGAAATGCTATCAGTGAATGACCTTCAAATCAACTTTGAGAACCTGCTAAAACTTGGTTATGCCGTAATAGATGTCCGTTTTAAAGATTACGATGTCTGCAGTGATAACTACAAGCTGGTGATAGGTAGAGTCGATGCAGACCGGGATGAGTTTTATCCCGAAATGCTCAAGCAATACACCGGGATCGAATTCAAACCCAGCGAGGTCTTCGATATCTGGATCGAGATTCTCTTCCATAAGATCAAGATGAGCCGTGTCTTAAACCGGGATATAGCCATCAAAGTGGCAGCCTTGGATTATATTGAGACTGTCTATTCGGGTAGATGAGCGACAAGTCTCTGCTTCTGATCAAGCCAAACGCCATCATGCACAGGCATGCGGGAGAGATCATCTCCATGGTTGAATCCCATGCGTTCTTACTGAGAGATATCAAGATCCTCAAATTCACTCCGGAGACTGCCGCAAGTTTCTACCAGGAGCACAAGGGCAAAGAGTTCTATGATCGTTTGATAGCTTTCATGTGCTCCGGTCCCACAATTGCGTTGCTACTGGAAAAGCATGATGCTGTGAATTCCCTGCGGGACTTGGTGGGAGATACCGATCCCGCTAAAAGGAAAGAACACACAATCAGGTATAGATTTGCCGATGGCGTCACGGAGAATGCTGTGCATGCCTCCGATTCGATCGATCACGCCAAACGAGAAATAAGACTTATTTTTGGTTATAACCCTGCCTGAGTAGAGATGAGTAACATGGTTTTCCCTCTATTAAGGCATGGATTGGAACCATAATTGCTTGACGTTATAGTATGAAGCCTGGCAAATTCTGAAAGAGTTACAGGTTATAACTCATCAAATAAACTTGAGAATTACCGAATGGGAGGTAAAGAAATGCCTAAATGCTCATTGTTAATACTGACTCTTCTAGCCTTAGTGTCAGTTGTCTTCGCAGTTCCGCGTGAAATGGTCATAGTTGAGGTAGGCACCGGTACTTGGTGCGGATATTGTCCGGGTGCGGCTATGGGTTGTCATGATCTTTTGCAAAACGGTCATGCTGTTGCCGTAGTGAAAAACCACAATGGTGATCCCTATGCTAATACCTATTCCAATGCCCGTAACAGCTATTATGCCATCTCCGGATATCCCACTGCCAATTTTGACGGACAGAATCCCTATGTCGGTGGCAGCGGTACAGCCTCGATGTACAACAATTATTTGCCCAGAGTGAACGCCCGCCTGGCCGTCCCTTCAAAGTACACCATTTCGGCCACCGGCACAAACGACGGCCTGAACTACACTCTGGCAGTCAATGTCGCCAAACCCGAAGCTGATACAAATACCAACGTCGTGCTTCATGCAGTGATTACTGAGACTGATATCCCCCAAGTCTGGTTCAATCAGACTCACGTGGATAACGTTAATCGCCTGATGGTTCCGAACCAAAACGGAACTCCGGTTAACCTTGGTACAGGCGAAAGCACTACAATTAACCTCAATTTCGCTACTCAAGCCTCTTGGAATGTTGCCAAGCTTGAGCTGGTCCTTTTCCTGCAAAACACCTCGACCAAAGAGATTCTGCAGGGCAAGAAGTATCCCCTGGCTGGCCTCACCGGAGCACTTCCTGTCTCCACCACAAATCTTAGCTTCCCGGATACCTATGTAACCGGCTCATCCACACTTCCTTTCACTGTTACCAATTTCTTTGATTCTCAAGTGACGGGAACCATCAACATCACCAATCCTGCCTTCTCTGTTGCCAATACCAACTTCACTCTGAACGGTGGACAGAACCTGGTGGTCAACGTTGGGTTCAATCCCACCGCTGCTCAAGACTACAATGGTGTGTTGGTGATCAACAGCAACCTGCAGAATCATCCCGTGATTCAGATCAATCTGAGTGGAACCGGTTTCCTCAATACTGCTCCAGTGGCTCAGGATCTGGCTATCACCGGACCTCCTGTGATCTATCAATACCTCTATGGAGATTATACCTTCTATGATGCAGATGGAAATACCGAACAATCCAGCCTGATGCAATGGTATCGGATGGTGGGCGGCAACCCAGTTGCTATCCCTGGTGCCACGCTGGATTCCTATAAGCTTCTGGTAAGCGATGAGGGTCAAGTGATAGTTTTTGGTGTTACCCCCATAGACCAGTATGGTATGGCCGGAGCTGTTGCCTACAGCGCTCCTTCACCAGTTGTTGAAGCATTGCCTGTTCCCCGGAACTTCACTGCTGTGATATCTGCACCTGAAACAGTTACTTGCACATGGGAACGTCCGCTGCACTTCGAAGGCAGAGGATTCGTGGGTTACAGAGTCTATCGTAATGGACTCCTTGTAAACACCATTACCAATCCCAACAACACCAGCTTCGTCGATACTTATCTGATGGATGGTAGCTACACCTATCATGCCGTGTCCCTCTTCAATGATCCAATGGTCGTTTCCGAGCCTTCAAATGCTGTAACGGTAGAGATTGGACCCAGTTCCAATGAAGAAGATATGATTCCTGTTGTCGAAAGCGTTTCAGTGAGTCCCAATCCTTTCCATTCCCAAACCAATCTGAATGTGCGTGGAAAGGCAGGACAAGCCGTTACTATCCAGCTCTTCAACACTCGTGGACAGGTTGTGAAGACCATTGATTCCATGCTTGATTCCAGAGGTGAGCTCAATCTCTCCTGGAATGCTACAGATGAGAATGGCCGCAGAGTTCAAAGCGGAGTCTATATCTACAGAGTCTCCGGAATGGATAAGAACCTGAGCGGAAGAATCGTACTTAGCAGATAAAACATCTATAAATGAGTTAAAGGGAGTGCTTCGGCGCTCCTTTTTTTTATGCCCACTTCTCTGCTCTCTGCATCGACACGCATGAGACACCCATGAGACACCCATGAGACACCCATGAGACACCCATGTAAACTCATGCGTGTCACATGAGTATGAGATGGGTTCAAGCTGGGTATCGAATAGGGGAGGAAAGGCTGGTTGATGGGATCACAACACTACTCAGTATCGCTCAATAGGACTGATGCCCAGCCTCAGATATGGCTTTGCCAGATCATTAACTCGGAAGAATAATCGAATTGTTTGTTATGGATGCTCTGCTTCTTCAGATAATCAGAATACTCTCTTGCAAAAGGGACCATACTTCAATCCTGGTCTTGCAACTATTACTGGATTTGATCTGGAGTGAGAGGTAGGCGGCAGCTTACTTGGTGACTTTTGGTGTGGCTTCTGCGTCTTTGAGGAGAACTATCTGTTCTCTTACTTCAGAGAGTCTTTTCTTTGCGGCAGACCAATCTGAATAGTGGTAGAAATCTGCGATCTGTATGGATTTCCCAGTCTTGAAATAGACTGTAAAAGCTAACTTGCTTAGTTCTATTGTGCTCTTCTCCTGACCATAATCCCTGATGGTCGAGACTTCGCGAACATCCTTTGTATCAAAGGATCTTCCATCACTTAATGTAAATATCATTTCCGTACCTCAAACTCTGTCTATGCACACAATTCGAACGTGCTGAATTCAGTCAAGATATTTGTGATAATCCTTGGAAGATTTGAACTTACCAATTCGAAACCATTGTCCGGTCACTCTGAATTTACTCATTACTGATTGCCATTCAGTAATATGTAGCTTTTTGGGATTGATGCCCTTCATAATGCTTTGATTTGCCATCATGGGTTCCCTGCTTATCTTGTTTACAAATAGCGAAAAAAACGGAGTAGTAAATGAAACGACTTACGATCCTAATATTGATGGCCTTGACCAGCCTTGCACTGTTCGGTCAATTCAGCCTTGATTTGGAAACCGGCCTGAACTTCTCGGGCTACAACGACCTTAAGATACCAAACGATGCAGTATCCAGCGACCTGTCTCTTTCTGAAGAGCTGGATTCTCCTATAGTCTGGGCCAGCCGGGCAAACCTGCATTATCAGATCCATCCGCGTCACGAGTTGTCCCTGCTCTATGCACCCCTCACGATCAATGCCAAGGGCACTGTGGATCGGGATATCCGATATCAGGGAGAGACCTTTGCAGCGGGAGAAGAGATCAAAGCCAAGTATAGATTTGATAGCTACAGATTGCAGTATCTCTATAGATTTCCCAATCAACGGGGGATAGTGCGGGCTTTGGGGCTCAGCCTCAAGCTTCGTGATGCTGAGATCATTCTGGAGAACTCAACCACCAAAGCCACAAAACCCAATACCGGGTTTGTTCCTTTGATAGGCTTCGAATTTGGTTATCCACTCCAGGAAGATCTGGATCTGATCCTCAAAGGAGAAGCTCTGGCTTCACCTTACGGCAGGGCAGAGGACGTCATCCTGGCCTTGGATTATAGGATAAATGAAGACTACAGCTTGTTTGCTGGCTACAGAATCCTGGAAGGCGGAGCCGATAACGACGAAGTGTACACCTTCTCGCTATTTCACTATGCCATGCTTGGAGCCAGGATCAGATTCTAATGGTGCTTGGTCTTGGCCAGCAAAGCTGCCACGAAACTGCTGGAAATTGCCACTGTGATGGCATCTGCCACCGGTAGGGCAAAGACCAGACCCTTGAACCCAAACAATGAATTTAGGATTATCAGGGCAGGGATGAAGACGATTCCCTGCCTTGAGAGGGCAACTATCAAGGAAGGAAAGGACTTTCCTGTAGCTTGTAGGGTCATCATAAAGATCATCCCGGAGGCTGCAAAGGGGATAGCCCAGATGTAGGAACGCAGGATCATTGTGCCCAGCTCCACCACTTCCTTATCGGAGATAAATATCTTGATCAGAAGGCTGGGAAAAAGCGCAAAGAAGAAGATCCCCAGAGCTGAGAGCCCCAGATTGATGAAGAGAGCTTTGAAGATAGTTTCCCGCATCCGATGATAAAGCCGGGCTCCATAGTTGTAGCCTATCAGAGCTTGAATGCCAATAGCTATTCCCAGAAAGACAAAGGTCGGTATGCTGAATATCCGCATGCTGACTCCCATGGCTGCAACAGCATTATCTCCATAGGCAGAAGCCAATCTATAGGCAAAACTGCTTCCGATGCTCATCATAATCTGACTTACCGAAGAGGGGATCCCGATCTTGAAGATTTCCAGATAGATATCTCTTCTCAGGCTGATAAGGCGGATTGCCGGACGCACCGGGCTGGCACCCTTTGTGTAATGCAACATATACATCAGGATGCCCACGGCATTTCCCAGTACTGTGGCAACAGCAGCACCACTGACTCCCATCTTGAATACAAAGATAAACAAGGGATCAAGGATGATGTTTACTACCGTTCCTACTATCATGCCGTTCATGGCAGCCTTGGCTGCACCTTCGGATCTGAGAAGCTGGGATAGGGCAAAATTCAGCATGGGGATGGGACTGCAGATCAGAAGGATCTGAACGTAATGCAGGGCATATTTGTAGCTTGCAGTGCTGGCTCCGCTCAGAGAGATCAACTGAGGCGCCAGGAGGGTTCCTACAATGGCCACCAGGATAGAGATTCCCAGGCTGGTTGCCAGAGATGTGGAAACAGTTGCTCTGGCTTCGTCCAAACGCTTAGCACCAAGCAAGCGTGAGACATAAGAACCGCCACCGTTTCCGAAGATACCTGCCAGAGCCATCTGCATCATGGTTATAGGCAAGGCGACAGTGACTCCGGCTACCTGAACGGGATCGTTCAATTGACCTATAAAGAAGGTATCGGTCAGGTTGTAAAAGACTTGAACGACCATACTGAGTACAGTGGGTACTGCCAGCTTCATTATGGCTGTGTATATTGGGGCTGATTCCATCAGTTGGAGCTTTGATTTATCCATGGGCTCCATTATTGAAAAGTGCCCGATTGTGTCAACCACCAGAGCTAAGAAACTGTGTTATAGGAGCATCTGCACGCCTAGACTTCTAGTGCATGAAAGCATATCTGCTGTCAATGCTATCAGCATGTATTGGGCGATGAGGTTCCTAGCTTATCTTAGGTATGCTGAAGAATAGAGTTGCTCCCTCTCCCGGAGCGCTTTCTGCCCATACTCTGCCGTTATGGTTCAAGATAATCTTCTTCACTATGGCCAAGCCAATGCCTGTTCCTTCAAATTCTGAAGACTTGTGGAATCTGCGGAAAGGCTCGAAGATGTGCTCCAGGCTTTCATTGGGTAATCCCACACCATTGTCTTTCACAAAGTAGATATATTCCCAAGCTTCTTCATTGTAACCTATTTGGATCTGCTTCTCAGGTTGATGAGAGCTGAATTTGAAGGCATTCTCTATCAGGTTTTGCCACACTTGCCGGATCAAAGCGGGATCCGCCGCACAAGAAGGAAGATCTCCAATATCCACTTTATGCTCCCTGTAGGACTTGGCTTCGGTTATCTGAGTCACCAAGTCTGCGGCAACTTCCTTCATGTTTACATCTGTCTTCTGGATCTTCTCATGAGACAACCTGGCGAGTTGAAGGAGCTCATTGATGAGTAAGTCCATGCGATGAGTAGTCCTGATAATCGTCTGCAGGGCATCCAAAGCGTCTTGCTTCAGAACATCTCCATAATCCTCGGACAGAACCTTGCAATAACCGTCAATCACCCGGAGGGGAGACCTCAGGTCGTGCGCAGCAGTGTAGGAGAATGCTTCCAATTCGGCATTTGCTGTCTTTAGCTGTGCAGTCCTCTCTTCCACTTTCAATTCCAGCAGGTTGGCGTGATCCCGGATAGTATCCACCATCCTCAGATGCTGCAGAACCACAGCTAGCTGATTGGCAAATTCCCGAGCTATCTCACAGTACTCATCATTGAAGAAATCTGCTTGATCCGAGGCAAACCACAAGAAGCCATAGAGTTCTCCTCTCACGGCAATAGCGTTGTACATAAAGCTCTTCATACCGTCCTGGATC
Source organism: Candidatus Cloacimonadota bacterium (assembly GCA_023421135.1). GTDB lineage: Bacteria > Cloacimonadota > Cloacimonadia > Cloacimonadales > Cloacimonadaceae > PHBP01. The sequence continues at coordinate 34,611 of JAEZUG010000079.1, forward strand.
ATGCTGGAAGCTATCGGCATGGCTTCAGAGATATCCTCAGGTCTTAGATCCGTTCGATAAAGGCAAGCTTCATGCTTGATCTCATCCAGAAAGCTGGGATCCGGAGTGTAGTGCTTACCTTTTTGCAGGTACGACATCTCATTATTGGTCTTATTTAAGGCTATAAGCTCCAGGGAGCTACCTCTTATGACGTTCACAGAAAGCACTTGGAAGGGAATCAAACTCTGTAGGTTGGTAACCGCTAATTCACAGACAGAATCCACCGAGAGGGTCTCCAACACGATACTATCTATAGCCCGCAGAATCTCCAGCCGCGAAGCATAACGATTGCGCTGCTCTTCGGCTTGTTTGCGTTCCACAATCTCCCCGATGATCTTCGCAGCAGTTTGGAGCTTACGCTTCGCCTGTTCAATCACAAAGGGTGGCCTGGCGCGGTAGGCAGAAGCTTTATCCCGCAGATCAGACAAAGACAATTCATAGCGCTCGGCAATCTGTTGGAGTTTCTCGTCATCTTCCGGAGGCGAGCCATAACCCAGCGCCATTGCGCCAATTACTCCACTGGTATTGGTAATGGGCACCACATAAAGCCGGATCCCCCCGCTGCACTCGCGGTCAACCATCTGGCCTGTCTGAATTACTTCCAGAGCCATCTCTTTCCAGGATTCATGGCAGATCCATTTCCCACCGTTTATTGCTTCCTGATTATCCATTGTATCACATCGTTTTCGGGACACAGAATCCAGATACTGACACCATCCGGAGCTATAGAATCCGGAAGCATAATCCCCATTCTTCTCATACACGGCGCTGGAAGTATCTAACAGTGAAAGGTAATCGCTTACCAGCTGTGCCAGAGTCTCTTTCCCCACCGAATCCAGAATCAAACGATCGGAATTCACCGAGGAGAGATCTCCATAGCTTGAATCCAGCATAGAGCTATCTTCGGTCTTGCTCAGCATCCATTCAATGCTTTTGAGCTCTGCCTCGTGCTGGCGTTTCTCTGTGATATCCGTAAAAACGCACTGGGTGCTGATAAAGTTACCATTTACATCTCGCAGAATCTTGCCATTGAAATTTACCAGAATCTTGCTTCCGTCTTTCTTCTTCAGGACAAATTCCACTCCTTCGATGTGACCCTGGGAGATGAAGGCAGGAAAGGTTGTGCGGAATTTCTGAGCATAAAGCGGATCCAGAATATCGGCAAAGTTGTTGCCAACTATATCTTCCATCTTGTATCCCAGAGTGTCCAGCCAGTACTTGTTGACCGAGAGAAAATTGCCCTTGGCATCCAGAGATTGATAGGCAATAGGAGCCTGGAAATAGAGGTTGCGAAACTGTTCTTCACTCTGTTTAAGCAGTTCCTTCTCTTCTTGTTTGATCGCTCTGGAAGTGAGGATTCTCCCCAAGACAACGGTCGCCAAAGGATAAATTACCAACACAGGAATTGCAATGACTTTTAATATGTGCCAGCGCGTCTCTGAAGGCAAGAGCAAGGTAAGAAGCAGCATCGTGATATGAGTTACCAAACCCAGAGTATAGAGCTGTTTGAAGTTATATGAGCTGGATTTGCTTCTGTAGATAACTCTCCAGATGAATCCCCACATCACAGCAGTGATTATGGTCGCATAACCCATGTATTGCCCCGATCCACCTTGATACATCCTAAATGCCAAGCCGAATACTGCAGCAATTGCTCCTGGGATCAGACCCAGAAACAGAGTTGACAGACTCAAGAGTATTGTCCGGGTATCAAAGACGACTCCGGGGGTGAGCGTGAAAGGATTGAGCATGATGGCCAGGGTAATGGCACCAAGACTCAAGCCTGTGAGTATCTTGATCCCCAAACGATTGTAATAACGACTTAGAACAACAGATTCAAAAACTATTCCCAGGGCTAAGAGTAGTGCAGCATTGTATATCATGCCTCTAAAAGTTTCAAATATCATAAGCAATCCTTATCGTATATCGAAGCTAAAAAAATGTCTGTAAACTCGAACTAATTGAACCATCCCGACAATCCGGAACGGATCATAACCACCAAAAACCAGATCTGGATGAATATCTCACTACTCATCAACACACGACTGCAATGAAAAGCAAACAAGATAAAACTGTCAAGCATTTGTTTATCCTGGGGACTATTTCTACATCTCTTGTTGTATCGTCGCAGCAGCAGGAAGCTATTGTAGGAGAATACAAATGCCTGGAATACCTTCATGGGTTGAAAGCAGAAGATGGACATTGGAGAAGTACACCGCTCCTACTCTCCAGTAAAGCAAGCTATAACGGTCTCAGAGGCAAGCGGATAGCTCTCTTATTGAACGGCTTAACCTTAACTTAATATAGGATAAGGGATTCCTTAGCTTTCGCTAAAGGATCGCTAAAGGATCGCTAAGGCAGCGTTAAAGAATCGATCGAGGGAGCGTAGAGGCGGTCGCAGTAGCGGCTCCCAAGTAAGTGCTCAAGCCCCCTGATTGGAGTGGTGCTCCCAACCCAGAACCAAGTGAGGATAAGGGGTGAATTACCACGTTAGCACGGGACTATTTTAGTCTATCCCGATCACCGTTCTCAGGGCTTTAATCTTGGCGGCAGCCAGTTCCCTGGCTCTCCCGGCACCGCTGGCTAAAACCTGGTGGACGTAGTCCCGGTTTTCCAGAAGCTCCTGATAGCGCTGGCGAACGGGGCTCAGGGATTGGTTCAGCATCTCAAAAAGTTCTTGCTTGGCGTGTCCCCAGCCCATGCCTCCAGCCAGATAACGCTGGCGTAATGCCTCAACTTGTTCTTCGGTGGCAAAGGCTTTATAGATAGCAAAGACGTTGCAGGCTTCGGGATCCTTGGGCTCTTCAATGCCTTGAGAATTTGTCACGATCTTCATCACCAGCTTACGCAATTCTTTTTCTGTGCCAAACATAGGAATGGTGTTGCCATAGCTTTTGGACATCTTGCGTCCATCCAAGCCGAGAAGGGTCTTGGTGTTCTGATGTGATATGGGTTCGGGGATGCGGAAGGCTTCTGTCTGATAGACGAAATTGAAGGATTGAGCTATGTCCACCGCCATTTCCACGTGCTGGAACTGGTCGTTGCCGACCGGAACGTAATCCGTATCAAAGAGCAGGATATCTGCCGCCATGAGCACAGGGTAGGTGAAGAGACCCATATTGACTCCATCGTCGGGGTCTTTTCCGGCAGCTTGATTGGTCTGGAGCATTGCTTTGTAGGCATGTGCACGGTTCATCAGGCCTTTGGGCGTGAAGGCCAGCAGGATGGTGAGCAGCTCAAAGGTTTCTGGCACATCGGATTGTCTGTAAAAGAGAGTGTCTTGGGGATCAAGTCCACTGGCCAGCCAGGCAGCGGCAATTTCGAAGGTCATGGAGCGGATGTCATCCGGATTCTTGCAGCTATTCAGAGCGTGGTAATCTGCAATAAAGTAGCGTGCTTCACAGCTTTCTGAGAGTTTGAGAGCGGGCTTGATGGCTCCAATGTAGTTTCCAATGTGAGGTATGCCGGTGGGTTTGATGCCGGTTAATGCTATCTTTTTCATTTATCTATCCTTAATGTCGCTTGCAAATAAATCACTGTCTATCACGTCTTCGATTTCCAGGAGGGCGAATTCTCCCGGCATAAGTTTGTGGGCACGGATAACTACCTGGCCGTCGATATCCGGAGCTTGGAACCAAGTGCGGCCGGTGTAGTTCGTAATCTTGTCGTCTTCGGAATCCTGATCCAGTTCTTCTTCGACCAGAACCTCAATCTGAGAGCCGACCAGAGCTCCCAGCCGGGCTTCCAGCAAGCTGTTATGCAGGTTCAGGATCTCGTTTTGACGCTCTTCTGCCAGATCATCATCGATTTGCTCCGCCATATCGTATGCTGGCGTGCCCGGTTCGGCAGAGTAGCAGAAACAGCCCAGAGCAAGGAAGGGGATCTCTTTCACGAAGCTGAGCAGGGCTTGGTGTTCTGCCTCGGTTTCAGAGGGGAATCCGGTGATCAGCGTGGTTCTGAGAACAGCTTCGGGAAGCTCTCGCAGGATGGTCTGAAAGAGCTCTGTGAGTTCCTTCCTGCCTTTTTGGCGGTTCATGAGCTTCAGGATGCGGTCTTCACTGTGTTGAATGGGTATTTCGAAGTAGGGGAGAAGCTTGGGCAGCCTTTTGTAAAGCTCCAGCCACTCCATCTGAAAGTGATCCGGATGCAGATAAAGGATTCTGAGCCATCTGTAGCCTTCCAGCGTGTGAATGGCTTCGATCAGCTCTGGCAGGGCTCTTTTGCCATAGATATCCAGGCCATATTGGCAGCTATCCTGAGCTATCAGGATAATCTCCTGCACTCCTCTGGCAATCAGAGCTTGGGCTTCTTGCACCAAGTCCTCAATGGGGATGGACTTCAGCTCTCCCCGGATGGAGGGTATCATGCAGTAGCTACAGTAGTTCTGACAGCCGTCACTGATCCTGAGATAAGCATAGGAGGCTTCTTGCAGGGGGCTGCGCTGGATCTTGCCGGGATCTGTCTGATGCAGGAAGGTTCTGAAAGCATCAAAGTCCTTTAGCCCTATCCAGGCGTCAACCTCGGGGAAGAGCTCCTGAAACTCCCCGGCAGCGCGGTTCATCACGCAGCCGGAGACTATCAGGCTCTTCAGGGCTCCTTTCTTAAGCTCAACATAGGTGCACAGCACCTGGTCAAACTCCGCCAGGGCACTCTGCAGAAAGGCACAGCTATTGATCAGAATCAGTTCAGCGGTCTCAATGTCTTCAGCCGGGCTGTATCCGGCGCTTTCCAGGATGTAGGCAAAAACCTCGCTGTCAACGAGGTTTTTTGCACATCCAAGGCTTTCTATATAGTAGGTCTTCACTTCAGTAGATGAATAAACAACCCGCTTCTGAGTTTGGGTTCAAACCAGGTGGATTTTGGAGGCATGATCTGGCCGGCATCAGCAATGCCAATAAGCTCGTCCATACTGGTGGGATACATGGCAAAAGCCACCACTTCCCTGCCGCTATCCACTCTCTTCTCCAGCTCACCCAGGCCGCGGATACCGCCGATGAAATCTATTCTCTTGTCGGTTCTGGGATCTTCGATACCGAGGATGGGGTGCAGGAGGTTTCTTTGCAGGATGGAGACATCCAGGTTCTCCACCACGTCGTTCTCGTTCCAGGTGCCGGTTTTTGGGGTGAGGCAATACCAGGTGTTTTCAATATACATGCCAAACTCATGCAGTTTGGCGGGATGATAGGGACCATCTTCGTGGATGGGACGGATCTCAAACTTCTCTGCGACCTTGGCCATATACTCTGCAGTGCTGTTGCCATTTAAGTCCTTAACTACACGGTTGTAATCAAAGATCTTGAGCTGGTTATCCGGGAAGATAACGGTCATGAAGTAGTTAAATTCCTCTTCACCGGTGTAATCCGGATACTGCTCGCGACGTACCAGACCGACCTTGGCAGCACTGGCTGTTCTGTGATGCCCATCAGCAACATAGAGATAATCCATCTCGCCAAAGACTTTGCCGATTGTAGCGATATCTTCTTCGGAATCGACTAACCACAAGGTGTGGCCGATGTTGTCATCTGTCACAAAGTCGTACTGAGCTGTGGTGGTTCCACTGATGCGGTGAACCAGCTCGTCAATCTCGGCATTGTGTCTGTAGGTAAAGAACACGGGTGAAGAATGGGCGTCGCAGATATCCACATGTTTGATGCGGTCTGCTTCTTTCTCGGCACGGGTAAGTTCGTGCTTCTTGATGATACCATCCATGTATTCATCCACAGAGGCCAGCCCCACCAGACCAAACTGAGCCCGGCCGTCCATAACTTGCTTGTAGATATAGAACATAGGCTTGGCATCCTGTTTCATGTCTCCACGCTCAATGTAAGCATAGAGATTCTCTTTGGCTTTGGCGTAAACTGCTGGATCATAGAGGCCTGTTCCCAGAGGAAGATCCACCTCGGGTTTCTCCACATGCAGGAAGCTGAGAGGATATTTGGCCACTTCGATTCTGGCTTCATCAGAATCCATCACATCGTAGGGTAATGAGGCGATATGAGCAGCTTTTTCCGGAACCGGACGCACTGCTTTAAAGGGTTTGAAAACTGCCATTGGTGTCTCCTATTGTATCTTATTTTATGTTTATTAAAGTTAAGTGCTATCTCTTAGACAAAGAAAGTCCTGAGCACCTTTATCAGGTTCTTATGATCTTGCACACCGGAGCACTCTCTGATAGAGTGCATAGCCCACATGGGGTTACCGATATCAAGCGCAGAGATGCCCAGTTCACTTGATACCAGAGGACCCACAGTGGAGCCACAAGGCATATCTGAGCGAACCACAAAGCGTTGATACTTCACCTTCGCCTGGTCGCAAGCCCGTATGAAACGCAGGGAGCTATCGGCAGTGGAGCTATAACGGTAATCTGCATTAAGTTTGATCACAGGTCCCTGATTCATGATAGCAAGGTAATCCTGATCGTACTTCTCTGAGTAACTGGGATGATAGGCATGTGCCATATCAGCGGAGATCAGGTAACTTTGACGCAGAGTCCTGAAGTGCTCTTCCCGGGAGAGTCCCAGAGCTATACTAATCCGCTCCAGCAGTTCCGGAAGCAGAGAGGAAAGAGCTCCCTGTGCCGTACGGCTGCCCACTTCTTCATGATCGAAGAAGATACCCACAGAAGTCATCTCTGGAGCCTCAGTTTCCACCAGCGAAGCCAGTATAGCATGAGTCATGGCAAGATTATCCAACCTTCCGGAGCAGATGATATCTCCGCCAAAGCCGATCAGTTCTGCAGGGCGGGGATCGTAGAGGAAGAGATCCATATCGCAGATTTGCTCGGGACTGAGCTGCAGCTCTTCGGCAATTGCGGAGAGCAGCGGATTACCTGCCAGAGAGTCTGTAGAAAGAATAGCCTGCAAATGAGTTTGCTTGTTGTATTCAAAACCTTTGTTGATCTCCCGGTTGAGATGGATAGCAGCGTTTGGAATGATAGCAACAGGACGCTTGAGATCTATAGAGTGAGAGCTATAATCACCCTCTCCATGCTTCACCACCACCCGTCCGGCGATCGAGAGTTCCCGATCCAACCAGGTGGAGATGATAGGCCCACCATAAACTTCCGTCCCGATCCGGCAGACGTTTCGTTCAATCTTGATACTCTGCCGTTTAATCTTGAGCAAGGGACTGTCTATATGGCTGGCAGCCATGCCAAAACCCGTCTCAGGCAGTGCCTTGGAACCAACTATGAAAGCTATCACAGCCGTATCGAAGCGGCTGAAATAATACTTCCCCCCGGGGTTCAGCTTGATTGAGGAATTCTCGTCCAATCCAACAAAGCCAGCAGCTTCCAGCCTGTCTTTAATCTGCCGGTTGGCTTGATATGCTGTGGGTGAGCCATTCAGAAAGCTCAGTAAATCTTCAATACATTTATTCATAATAATTACTCCATAAGTAGATGAGACAGCTTTTCCCGACTGCCATTTATGTCAAGCAGTTAGCAAAGGTATAAGCTTGGTTTGGCGGGAATCCTAGTTGTAAAGATACCGCTTGATCTTTTGAGTGGGAGTCTTTTGGAAGGGTTCGTTCACTATCTGAATCTTGGCTATGCGTGAGAAACTGGATAGTACCTTATTGACTTCCAGGCGGTTCCTTTCCATGATCTCAGAGATTTGTGATTCAGAGATCTTATCTGCATCCATGGCTTCAAGATCCGGATAGATCAGGCCATGCAGAGCTCCATTGCGTTCCAGCACCAGAGATTCACTGATGTAGTCCAGATTATTCAGCTTCTGCTCCACCAGCTCCGGATAGATATTCTCTCCTCCGGCTCCCAGAATCACATTCTTGCTGCGTCCGCGGATATAGATGAAGTTATCCTTATCTATAGTGCCGATATCACCGGTGTAGAGCCAGCCATCCCGGAGCACATCAGCGGTGGCTTCCTGATTTTTGTAATATCCCAGGAAGACTTGTTCTCCTTTGATCATGATCTCCCCGGGTATCTTAGCGGGATCTGAGGAATTGACCTTGGCAGTGAGATACTTCACGATTTTCCCGCTGGATTCAGGGCGGTGCTCAAACCACCTGCTATAGGAGATCAGAGGTCCGCACTCCGTCATCCCATAACCAATAGTAATAGGGAAGCGGATTGCTTTCATGAAGTACTCCACCTCTGCGTTCATCGGAGCTCCACCTGCCACAAGCTCTGTGACAGAGCCTCCGAAAGCATCGATAAGCTTATTCAGGATCTTCTTTTTCACAAGCTTGTTCAAGATTGGTATCTTCAGCATGGCCTTGATCTTAGGCTGCTCCAGAGTGGGCTGAAGCTGCTTCTTGTAGATCTTTTCCACTAGGAGCGGAACCGTGAGCACGATATTGGGCTTCAGGTCTTTCATCGCTGCCAGAAGCACTTTGGGAGTGGGGATTCGCTCTATAAAATTGATATGATTGCCCCGTGTGAAGGGATAAAGCAGATCAAAACTGCAGGCATAGGCATGAGCCAAAGGCAGGAAGGCAATCACTTTAGCACCCTCTTTGAAGAGCAGGTTCTCCCGGGCAACGATCAGATTTGCCAGGAGACTGCGGTGCGGCAACATCACACCCTTGGAGAATCCTGTGGTGCCCGAAGTGTAGATAATTGCGCCCATATCCTCATTATCAGCCACATCCTCAAAATGCAGGTTCTCTTTGTTCATGCGGTTGATCTCATCGATTCCCTGAATGGGGCGGATGAGCTCTTTCTTGCTATCTACCTTATTATACAGAATACTGAAGTTTTCCAGAGCAAAGACATAGGAGCATTTGGAAAGGGCATCATCGTCGATGGAGTCGTTTTTATCCTTGCTCACAAAGAAGAGCTTGGCTTCGCTGTGGTTCACAATATGTTGCGTCTCGTCTGCTGAGAAATTGGCCAGAATGGGAACAATCACTGCTCCATAAGAAACGCTGGCCAGCCAGACTACGCCCCAGTTCGAGCTGTTCTTTCCGGCAAGAGCTACTTTGTCACCCTTCTCCAGCCCGCAAGCTTTGAATAAACGATGCAGCCAGGCAATCTGCTTTCCAACATCACCGTATGTCATGGAAGGACCCGGATAATCTGTAAAAGCCGGGTTATCCCAATAGGTCTTTATCGAATCTAAAATAATCGGGATAAGTTTCTCTGAAATCATCACTTCTCCTTATCAATACTCTGCTACTGCCAGACAAACGATCTGTTGCCGTCTGCTAACAGCTTATGAGCAAAGCACTTGACATTTTCTCGATAGCTTTTTTGCTTTTCTGCATCTGTCAAGACTAAAAAAAGCACAAAACACAAAATCTCCCACGATCTGTTGCTCAATTGTGGATGTTTGGAGATTAGCTCTGCCAAACAGGACAGGATTGTGGGGCTTGCTTATTCGTCTTCTGGGAGCAGCGGCCCTTTGCCGTAGCTGATCTTACCTGAGAAGTAGCGTTTCTTCATCTCAGGTAGTTTGGCGATATAGGCTTCCGGGCCATGCTTCTGAATATAGCACTGCGCAAACATCTTAAGGTTGTGGGGGAGACTGCCGGCTCTATCAGCCGCTGGATGCAGGCGATTGCAGGGGAAATCCTCGCATTCATAGCAGAAATGCACGTCCTTCTCTTCGGCACAGGCAAATTGCTCGCACCGGGCATCAAGATGCTTGCAATTGCCATCCAGAGCTCTGCAGCCTGGGCAGGGAAGGTCTGCTTCCTTGACACCGTGTTGCAGCAGCATGGGGATGATTTCTGGATGATCCTTGGCCAGATACAGACTGCAGCCTCCGCAATAAATTCCACAGGGAGAAATCAGATCTGTTGTTTGGTTGTTTTCCATAAGTCGGGCTCCTGTTGAGATAAGTTGTGCATATTCAAGCCAGCTATGAGCTTATGTCAAGCAAAATCTTCATTCTTCACTCGTCCCTGAGACGACACCCATGAGACACCCATGAGACACCCATGTGACACCCATGTAAACTCATGCGTGTCTTATGGGTATGAGATGCGTTTCTGGTGCGTGCCAAAAAAGGAGAGAAACAACGCAGTGTAATGCTGATGATTACACTGCGCTGAGTAAGGATATCTGAATTATGTTTATCTCTGGGAAAAGAGCGCTTCTATGTAATAGAAAGCTGCATCTTGGCTTGCTTCCTCGGCATAGTAGAGCTCCGAAGTCTCGGCAATCAAATCATAAGTGCCGTTCACTGAGCTTGCCCTATACACCTTGTATGAGTTTGCATTGGGGATTGCATCCCAATCCAAAAAGGCAAAGCCTTCTGCATTGCTGATGCGTAAGGCGGGGGCAAGACCCTGCACTTCCAGTTCCAGCGAGATTGTCTTAGTGGGATAAAGCGGGTCATTGGAATGAATCTTAAGTAAAGCCTGATACGCTCCCGGGAGCAGACCATCTGCTGAGAAGTTGCCGGTCAAGGATACTGATGAGTAACCTTCAACTATTCCCTCCCAGCTATCCAGAGAGAACCAAGCTGCGTTTGCTGAGCCTTCCTCAAGGGTGAAAGCCCCTGTTAATATATGGGGTTCGGCTCCGTAGATATCGCCAATTATCTGATAGGGCATGCTTTGAGTACCGGTATATCCCGAGGGAACAGTAATGTTAACGCCTGCCGTGGCAGTTTCATTCATATGCACAACACCCCACATTCCAGCGCCGATACCTGTCCAGGTTATGGTATTGCCAACACCTGATGTGATATCGGGAGTCATCGTTCCGCCTGATCCGCCCACGAAACCGCTGACACTGTTGATGATGAAGCCATCGGGGAGATCAATAATCACCTGCTTCAGCCATTCTTCGTCGGTACTGGCGTTATGGACGGTAAACACCCAATCGGAGGTTGAACCAGCCGTGTATTGGGATGTGTTCAGGGTGAGCGTGGAGCCAATGATACTGCGCTGCGAAAGCCACTTTGTTCCGGGCTTCATGGTCTCTTGCCCCTGTCTTTGCACATCCTCAACTATGGTGTAGAAGCTCAAAGGCTTGCTACCGTTGTTGGTGATAGTAAGCGTTTCCGAGCCTGTAGCTCCTGTCGCCAAGCTTTTGCCAAGCGTTTCCGTGTTTAGGGCAATAGTTGGATTGGTATAGCTCTGCCCGCTTAACGGGAGCGAAACAGAGGAGTTTGAATAGCTATTGCTGCCGATAATAAGGTTGCCATCAAAGTTACCGGCTGTGGGTGGGTTGAAGCTGAGGCCAAAGCTCATAGAGTCTCCCGCAGGAATGGAGAAAGGCAGTAGGTTACGCTGTACCCTGCTTTGGGAAACGCTATATCCCTCTGGAACGTTCACCGTGCCTTCCAGCAGCCCACCTCCGATATTGCTGATGCTGAAAGCTAGGGTGGAGGAACTGCCAGCCAACTGCTCGGTAAAGCTGAATCCGGTGGAGCTAAGTGAGATTTGTGGAGTATCCCCATAGCTTACTTCAAGAGTAACAGGGATGTTGGTATCCCAGTAGTTATAGGCATTGGAGTTCACATTGATCACAGCCTGGTAGCTGCCAACAGGCAGGTTTGCGGCATTGAAACTCATCCCGAGTACAACGCTCTGGCGGGAGTTTACTTCAGTATGAATGCTCTGCTGATTGTTCAGGGACAGCCAGGAATCGGCATAGCCGGCAGGAGAACCGGTCACCACCACATCATCGATGCTGATGCCCCAAGCTGCACGGGCGTTACCCGCAAAGCCGATATAGTACTGAGCGCTGGGATTGGGCAAGGCTAAGGTGCAAGATGCCCAATAGTTTACGTTTTCCATGTCCTTAAGCAATGTCCATGCACCAGTGGCAGAAGTGCGGTAATACACGGATAGCTCATCTGCTGTATAAGGCAGGGCGTGCATAAAGTAATAGAAGTTTAGCTGTGGACTGTAGCTGATAGAGCTAAGATCAAGCGAAGGAGTAACCAGCATGGTGATGTCCTCTTCGCTATCGTCATCAATCAGGTTGGCGTTGCAGTAACCGCTATGCGCATCATTAGGCAATCCAGGAGAGCCACGCCTGAAAGTCCAGCTTATATCACTGCCAGATAGCTGCTCCTGGGTCCATCCAGCTGGCATGACTGCTCCTTGTTCAAAATCTTCACTCAGGACAGTCTGCGTGCTACGGTTGGGATATACTACTGTGGCTGTTAGGGATAGAACTTGTGCTCCAGTATTGGTGATGGAAAGCAAACCGTTTGTGCTAGCGCTGGGTAGTAGCTCGATCTGGAACTCCTGATGGTTGAAGACCATTGTTGCGGGTGCCAGGCGTATCTGGGGATATCCGCCATTCTGGTCCAGGGAGTGTTCCCATATCGACACCATGTCCCAGTCCACATAAGTTGAGGTAGTTTGCATTTCCGCAGTGGTTTTACCATAAGTGTTGCTCAAACCCGCAGAGGTATTCAGGTTGGCAAGCTGCTTGTTCCAATAGCAGGAAGTGAGAGTAACAGTGTTGGCCTGAGCCGCAAAACCTCCAACAACGGCAGAGCTGCTCGCACCATAATCCATAATCACAGACGCATAGCAGTTCTTAATCTGTCCTCCGCTAAAGGTTCCTGCCACTCCGGCAAATCCACCCACGATCTCGTATCCGGTAACCTTACCTGTTGCAAAGCTGTCGTAGATGTTCACTCCTGCACCAACTAATCCGCCTACCTTCTGGGTTCCGTGAACATTTCCACGGAATGAGCATTTACTAACGGTGCCGCTGTTAACGCCCATCAAGCCTCCGCAATAGATGCCGAACAAACTTATGATCTCCGCCTCTCCGTTAGTGCGCACATGGCAGTTGTCAACTGTCCCGTTGTTCACGCCGACCAGCCCTCCAACCTGGTGCCAACCTGCCACTATGTCTATGTTCAGGTTCAGGTTCTTCAGCTCAAAGCCTTGTCCGGTATAGCCAAACAGCCCTATGTTAGATTCATAACCTGTGTGGTTCAGGTGATTAGCTTTGAAGCCGGAAACAGTGCAGTGATTGCCATCCAGTTTGCCATAAAACTTGTTGTCACCACTGCTAGCCGAACCGATAGGCGTCCAGAAATAACCATAGTTGTATCCTGCGTTGCCCGGGAGGAAGTAGTCCGTCATATCTATGTCATTAATAATCTTAAAGTACTTGTCGCTGTTCACCGTTCCACGAAAGTCATTTAGGCGGCTAAGTTGCCCCGGAGTGGAGATTAACCATGGGTCTGCCTGTGTGCCGTTACCTCCCGCAAAGGTCTCGGGAACAGGAATGCATACACTCCATACGCCAAGGTAATAAGTGCTTTCAGTTTCGCTATTGCTGCTGATTACCACATTGCCGTTATAAGTGCCATAGGCAAGCGGAGTAAAAGTAAGAGTGTATTGCTGCGAAGCTCCTCCCGCAAGATTGAAGTCTAGTGTGTTGCGAGTGCTGCTTCCTGCCGCCAAGGCATAATAATCCGGGGTGCTGATACTACCGGTTAGGGGAAGCTGACCGGTATTGGTGATGCTGAATGTTTGGCTTGAGGTGGAATATATGTATTGGTTGCCAAAGCTGATACTCGTTGGATTTACCTGAATGTGGGGCATAACGGGGTTGTTGCTGCCGGTTTGCTGCCAAACCAGATAGGGGTAGGCATCATTGAAGGAAGAGCTTATAAACCAGTAATCGGCTGTTCCGTTTGAGCTTTCTCCGGCGAAGTCCCATCCTTCATAGGTGGCCTGCGTCTTCATGGCATCAGTACTCTTCCCAAAGGTTCCCGCAGAGCCATAGGAGGTGCTCAAACCTGTGCTTTGATAGTCCCAATAGGAGTTTGAGACAGTGCCTGCTGTCAAATAGCCCAGCAAGCCTCCTCTATAGGCAGGATTCCCGAAGTTTGTCACCGCTCCGGTCGCAAAACAATCTGCTATGCCGGGAGCACCGCTCTGAGTCTGATAGCCCACCAATCCGCCAATATATTCATAGCCTCTGGCTGCTGCGCGTGAATATGACTTGTTGATATAGCCATTATTCTGCCCCACCAGACCTCCCACGGTATTGCCGGTGCTGATAACATCCCCACTTGAGCAACAACGGTTTAGTGTTCCATTATTCCAACCGACCAAGCCTCCGTTCCACAGTGTACCACTCACACTACCGGAAGCGGAACAGTTTGTGAGGCATCCATTGTTCCTGCCCACTAACATCCCTGCGGCATTCCCTCCTAGCACGGAATTGCCTGCTGCACTGGCTATGCTAAGGTTCTCAATGAGGGCTGTGCTGCCTGTATTGCCAAAGAATCCGCAATCTGCATATCCGGAACGGTTGATCTCTAAGCCTGTAATACTTTTGAAATTGCCATCTAAGTGAGCTTGGAAAGGTGTGGAACTTGTCCCCACTGGCATCCATCCTGCGCTGCCCCATGCAGTGTATCCTGCTCCACCCTGGTCTAGGTAGGGGCTTAGGTCAATATCGTTCATCAGCTTGAAATGGGTGGCTGAGTACGTGCTTCCCAGATAGTTCCGCAAGCTGTTAAGCTGAGCTGCCGTGCTTATCTGATAAGGATTCCCGGCAGAGCCGTCACCGCTCCCATAGAAGTATGTATTGGTTGGAAAGCTGATGTTATCTATCCAGGCACGGTTTCTTTTCCAGCCATCCCATCCTGTGTCACTGTTGTCCCGTGTGAAAGACCAAGATAGGTTATGCACACCCACGGTTATGGGGAAAGAAACATAGGTCCAGCCTATGCTTCCCGCCCATTGATTTTGTAAGTTTCCATCGATATAGAACTTCAAAAAGTCCCCAAACACTGCTCCCCAATATTCTGTGTCAGTTTTGAAGTAAAAGCTGATGTTCCCCGCGTTCAGCACGTTGATATTCAGGTTCAAGTTCGAGATAGAGTTGTTGTAATACCCGCCTGATATAGCGCTTGCCGTTCCTGAAAATGGTTCCCATGTGGAAGTGTTCCACTGGTTGTTCGGGGTAGTTGTGAACCAAGGGATATTACTTGGGTCTTGGGATTCGAAACCCTCAAAGGTTGCTTGGGCAAACAGCCCGACTGTGCTTACGATGGAAAGCAACAGAATTAGGTACTTAAATAATTGGCTTTCTTGCAGGATATGCGTCAACTCTTGCATCAGTATCACCTACTCAGTTTTATTTCTCGGGACTGATTTAATTCCCGCGGAATCTGTCAAGTCGAAGTTTGGATGGCAGTTTCTGCTCTCCCAATTAACGGCTTAACCATAACTAATGATAGGATGAGCCTTTCATTAGCCAAGGTTAAGGATAGGTTAAAGATAGGTTAAGGAAGCGTTAAAGAAGCGAAGGAGAGAGCAAGGGGGAAGATTGAGTGGTAGAGTGGTAGAGTAGTGTATACTACATGGATTAAAGACAGGGAATAAAAGGGGAAGCGATTGTGCTTCCCCATCTTTGGATAAGTACTATCAGGCTTTCCGATGTGTGAACCACCAGTCGTAGCCTTCCATCTCGCCTTTGGCGATCTTCTCTTTTCGTGCCATGGCAGTCTCGACATCCTTGGCAGGCGGAATAATTACTCTGTCACCCACAAGCTCGTTCTTGGGCCAGTTGGCAGGCATAGCGCAGGCATTTTTGTCCGAGAATTGCATGGCCTCAACCGCTCTGAGGATCTCTTCCATGTTTCTACCAAGCTCCTGAGGATAGTAGAAAATGATCCGAATGATGCCTTTATCGTCAACGATAAAGACCGCACGAACCGTGTTTGTACCCTTTCCGGGATGGATCAGCCCCAGTTTATCTGCGACGGCACCGGTATCAGCGATGATGGGGAATTCAATCTCCACACCGATATTCTCTTTGATCCATTCTTCCCACTTGATGTGAGCGAAAACCTGATCCACGCTCATGCCAATCAACTCTGTGTTCAAGGCTTTGAACTTGGGGTAGAGGTTTTGAAACGCTACAAACTCTGTGGTGCAGACGGGTGTGAAATCTGCAGGGTGGCTGAATAACACAAACCACTTACCTGCCATATCCCCGGGCAAGTTCTTCTCTCCGCGGGTTGTGACGACTTTCATTTGGGGAAACACATCTCCTAAGAGAGGCATTGATTTGACGGCATTAATCTGTTCCATATTAGGCTCCTTGGTTTTATTGATATTCTTTACCATATAGTATAACACAATCTCTGAGAATGTCAGACGGAATAAATCCCTTCATAGAGCTTTCTTTCCAACTGTGAAGTCCTGTGCAATAAGTCAGAGAATCTAGTTGACAATTCTTTGCAAACTCATAGAATGGTAGAAGTACTAGTGCTATTTGAGACATGAGAATAGATTGAGGATCGTAAACGCTTAAATGTTAGCAAGATACTGTTCAGAGGAGTTTGAATGAACATCAGGAAGAGCACACTAATAAGTGTCAATATCGCTGCCTTTGTATTCCTAATTGTGCTGCTGGTAACCACAAATATCGTTATCGATAACTCCTTTGAACGCGTTGAAAAGAACGAGGTTTTGGCTGACTTGAGCAGGCTTCTTGAAGCAATGGACAGCGAACTGCAGGATCTGGTGGTCAGTACTACAGACTGGGCGATATGGGATGATACGTGGAACTTTGTGCAAAACCCCAATCCCGCATATATTGAGAGTAACTTTACTTCAAATACTTTCTCAAACTATGGTCTCAAACTGGTCGTGATTTATGATCTGGAGCGAAATATTGTATTCGCCAGGTATTATGATGAGGATACAGAAGAGCTGGTTTATCCGGATCAGGAGCTTACTACATTCATTCAAAGCAAGCTCTCCAGGCATCTTGCCAATGGTTCTGTTGTGAAGAGCAAGGGGTATATTCCCTCTCCTTTGGGTGGGCTAGTTTTTGCAGCAGTTCCGATTGTGCGAAGCGATGGCAGCGGACCACATGCAGGCTATATGCTCATGGCAAAACCTGTGAACGGAACCGTTATCGCAGCTACTGAAGGGTTTTCCGGACAGAAGATTACTGCTATGGAGCTTGATATGCTCAGTAATCCGGATCTTATTCTCCGCAATAAAATCGCAATGGTCAGAGCTGATGATCCAGTGCATATCAAGGGGAGAACCAGCGTTTCCGCCTATGGCATTCTCAAGGATGTGGATGGGAAAGATATGTTTCTGATCGAGCTCAATTCCCGTCTGAGGCTCACCAACATTGCCCGGAACATGAGGAATATCATGATTCTCATCTTCATCGGGCTGACAATCTGCCAGAGCTTGGTGATCTATATTTACGTCTCCAGAAAGCTGATCCGTCCGCTGGTCTCGTTGCAAGACCAAGTTCAGGCCATCACCCAATCTCCGGACGATGAGAAGCTTGTGACACTCGTGGGGGATAACGAGATCTACCGGCTGGCAAAAGACATCAACAAAATGCTGGGGGCACTATCCAAGACCAAATCCGAGCTAATTGTTGCCAAGGATGCCGCCGAGGAAAGCTCTCGCATCAAAACTGCCTTCCTGGCTACGATGAATCACGAATTGAGAACTCCTTTGAACCATATCACCGGCTTCTCCCAGTTGATCAGTATGGCTACAGATATGAACGAAGCCATTAGTTATTCTGAACAGATTCAGAAGAGCAGCGCTATGATGCTGAAGCTCATCGAAGATATATTTGATCTGGCTTTAGCAGAGCAATCCAGCTTGAAGGCAGATCTGCACGACGTCAAAGCCATGGATCACTTCTTTGATAACAAGACTCACTTGGAAGAGATTCTGGAGGCTTCCGGAAAGTCTGAATTCATCAAGCTGGTATTCAATCCTGATCGTACAGCCTGGAACAAGAACATCCGGATAGACTCTGTGAAGGTAAATCAAATTCTCAGCAACCTCTTCCGTAATGCCGTGAAATTCACCCCTGAGGGGATGATCGAGTTTGCTTTTGATATTCTGGAGAATGGTAAGATCCGTTACATGGTTCGTGACACCGGTATCGGCGTGCCTCAGGATAAACAGACAATGATCTTTGATTTCTTCCGTCAGGCAGACGAGAGTAACACCAGATTCTACGGCGGAGTTGGTATCGGTCTGGCGTTTTCCAAGAAGGTCACCGAGGTCTTGGGCGGGAAGCTATCTCTGGAGTCTGTGGAAGGACAAGGTGCCACTTTCTATCTGGAACTTGATTGTGAGGTCTCATCTGCTGAAATGCCCCGGGCATCCAACCATGAAGATGCTCCGGAATTTCCTTTGTTACAAAGTAAGAAGATCATGATCTGCGATAATGACGAGATCTCCAAGAATATCATCGTGAAGCTACTGAACAAAACAGGTGCTGAGACTATCACAAGCGGAGTATGCCAGGATGTAAGCAAAAAGATACAGGAACTGAAAGGCATAGATTTGGTGATCATTGGCTCCAGCCATTCTGATGCTTTGAAGCCAGAACTGATCCAACAAATCAAAGACGAGCATCCCAATATCTCCATGATGTCCATCCAGAGTGCTCCCTCCGAGACAGCTACTGCAGCTGAATCTGAATGCAAGTTTGATAGCTGCATCCTCCAACCAATCGATAAGGATAATTTCTACAAAGAGATAAGCAGACTCTTGCCCTCGGGTAACAAAGCTTAAACACCATCCATTCAAATATCTTTTGAGCATAAGAACTTATGCGAAGGGACTATATGCAAGCATTTAAGACACTTGTCGTACTGTGTGTGTTACTGATTTGGGGGCAGTTGCTCTGCTCCGCAACTATCAGTGGATTCATTACCAGAGCTGGTAGCAACGAACCTCTCCAATATGTGAATGTGCGTATTGCTGAGTTACGGATTGGTGCACAAAGTAACCGTCAAGGCTACTTCGTAATTACTATCAACAGCCCCGGGACTTACACTCTGGAAGCCACTCTTGTGTCTTATGCAAAGCAGAGCCATCGCTTCACAGTAAGTGCCCTGGGTGAAAACCTGAATCATAACTTCGTGATGGAAAAGAGTGGCGTTGAGCTTGCCGCCATCAGGGTTCAGGGAACCAATGAAGAAGATAACATGAGCTTTAGCATCCCCGTTGGAACTATCAGGCGCTCCACAGAAGAGATTCAAAACGTTGTCTCAGTGGCCGAAGCAGACGTCTTCAGAGCTCTCCTGGCACTGCCGGGTGTTGCTCCCATCTCAGACTTTTCGGCTGGTTTATATGTGAGAGGAGGCAGCCCTGATCAGAACCTGATACTCCTGGATGATATTGACGTCTATAATCCCAATCACTTCGGTGGAATCTTCAGCACTTTCAACACCGATGCCATTGATAGTGCAGAGCTTTTAAAGGGAGGCTATCCTGCCACTTACGGAGGCAGACTGTCCTCTGTGCTGGATGTCACAAACAGACAGGGCAACCGAGTCAGTGCTCACGGAGTGGCACGTCTGAGCCTGATCTCTTCCAGCCTGACCCTTGAAGGTCCCTGGAATGTGGCACGACAATCCGGAAGCTATATGGCTTCTGTCCGCAGAACCTACGTGGAGCTACTCCAGCAGATTGTGGACGACATCCCGGATTACTACTTCTACGATGGCAATATCAAGGCAAACTGGGACATCAATGCTTCCAACAAGTTCACGCTCAGCACCTATTTTGGAAAAGACAAACTGGAGTTTGACTTTGGCGATAAGATCAAAGCAGATTGGGGAAACAACACTTTCTCCTCTCAATGGCAGCACCTATTCAGTCCCACTCTATACTCCAGATTTATCTTTGCCGGAAGCAGATTTGCCAGTAAACTGGAACAGGTGAGCCCCGAGGGTGAACTGATCTTCCAAAGAGAAAACGGCATTGATGATCTCAGCACCAAGGGAATTCTGAGCTGGATGCCCAACAACGAACATCAGATAGATGCAGGTTTTGATATTAAGTACAACACCACGAATCTTGCTTTTCAAACTTCATATGATTATGATCCCAATACACTTCCGGACGTGGAGATCTCGTCTCTGATGAGCTCTGCCTACATCAGCGATAGCTGGAATCCAGACGCCATCTGGACGATTCAACCCGGTCTCCGGCTCACATGGTACAGAAGCCTGGAACAAAACCTTCCCAGCCTGCCCGATGCTTCCTACATCAATCTGGATCCGCGGATATCCATTCGCCGGAAGCTGGACTTGAGCGAAAGCATCTATGCCAGCTACGGCCTTTATCATCAGTATCTTACTCTGATGTCTATGGGAGCCAGCTCTCCTTTTGACCTTTGGTTTCCCCTGGATGGGAGCCTCAAACCCGGAAGAAGTAACCACTTTATCCTGGGCTACACCCGAGAGTTCCCCTCCGGAATCGGCATAGACTTGGAAGCATATTACAAGACCTATGGAAACATCCTGGAATACAACAGCGATACAGACACAAACTGGAACAACGATTCAGGTGTTCTGGCCGATACTTTCCACGTTGGAAAGGGATACACCTGGGGTGCAGATATCCTATTGAGAAACGACTTCAGCGGTCTTCAGGGCTTCGTGGGCTACACCTTATCCAGAACCAGACGCAAGATGGAAGGCCTCAATACTGATCCCGAATCCGGAGAAAGCCAATACTTCTATCCTCAGTATGACAGGACTCATTCCATAAACATCACCCAGACTTACAACCTCACCGAAAACCTTGGTTTCACCGTCTTGGGCGGAGATTTTAAAGTGGGTCTGAACTTCAACTACTTCACCGGACAGCCTACTGCTGTTCCTGAGCACATGTATTTTGACGGCAATGAGTTCCAATTGATCTACAGCTATCAGGACAGAGTTCGTCTGCCGGATTATCTGCGGCTGGATCTCAGCACCAAGCTGGAGTTTATCAAGTCCTGGGGATCGATTGAGCCCTATCTGGAAGTGATAAACATCACCGGCAGAGATAACGTTGGTGGACGCAGTTACTACATTTCTTTGGATGATTCGGGCTCGCCGGAGCTGATATCCAGGGATTCTGCCCAGTTCCCATTCTTACCCTTCCTGGGCGTGAACGTTAAATGGTAGGAGGAAAAATGAAAAAGCTTTTGATACTACTATGTCTTGCTCTCACAGTGTTCCTCAGCTCTTGTGACAAAGGTGTCTCCGGTCCCAGATTTGGGGACGATACCTATAGCCTCACAGCACTTTTGATCTCAGGAAAACCAATCGATGCCGAAAATCCGATCTATATCTCCAAAAGCAGTACCATAACGGATTTTGACTTCACTCAGATCTTTGTTCCCAATGCTGCCATCAATGTGATGGAGCTGGAGGGAGATGAGGTTGTCGCCACTCTTGCCCTGGAGCCCATCCTGGATTTTAGTGAAGATATTCCCAAGGTAAAATACATAGATAGCAGCGGATATATTGTGAAGCCAAACACCCGCTATCGCCTGGAAGCAGAGATTCCCGGCTACAACAAGCTTATCTGGGCGGAGACGCTGGTTCCCGGTGAAGTTAGCCTGGTTCCGGATTTTCTAAACCAGAATATCGAGGGAGAAGGATACTCATTTAATCCCGCTCAGATGGATTCTATCCCCTTCGATAGGATGGACATTCGATATCCGATTGCCCTCGAAACAGGTGCTTATACCGGCAAGATCAATATGTTTGTGGAAATATACTGCCTGGAAGAATTCTCCACAGATCTGGAATGGACAATTCCCGTCTTTGGCATCACGAATGCCGATTCCAGCCTTGCCTGGATCTACAACAGCAGCGGAGACTCCATGCGCCGGATCACCTTTGTCGCTCAATACATAGCAAGGTACTTCGAGGCTGCAGGCGGGAATTTTGCGGTATTGAACAGCTTCCGCCAAGCCGTGGCTTTCTTTGGCAGATACCGCTTCACAATCTATAGCGTGGACGACAACTTCTTCCGATATCGTTATACTTCCGAAGGCTATCTGAATGGTGGAGTCCACAATGCTCTGGGCTTCTTTGGCTCAGCCTCAGGAGGCAGACTTTATACCAAGGTCGTCAAAAGCTAGAGCCAGAGCTTCCGTCTTCTGTCCCAAATACTGCACGCCTTGGAAACGCATAGCATACCCATGTGACACGCATGATTTTACATGGGTGTCACATGGGTGTCTCATGGGTGTCGTATCAGTTAGGAGTTAGAACTTAGGAGTTAGAAGCCAGGGGAAGGTGGATGTGGATCTTTTGTGGAAATAATTCCCTTGCTATTTAGTTTCAGAGCAAGGAATGAGCTTGACAGTATAGTCATTTTAAAAAGCTATATCCCATATACAGATATGAAACTGTTTGTACTGCTGGAAACCAATTCTAACAGAGGATGAAGAGGAAAGATTGACAATGTTTGAAAGTGACCCAAAAGCGACGGTCGTTACCGCCTGTGATAGTAAGTTTGTCTGGGGAGCAATCCTATTGGGCCTGTCCCTGCGATACCACAAGATGAATTGTTACTTTCACGTTTTAGGCTATGATCTGAGTCAGGACGAGATCAACTTCCTCGAATCAATTCCCGAGACCAAAGTCTATTCTACCCACAAGCCCAATACCCGAAGTGTATGCACTCAAAAACCCATAGCTTTGGCGCTGGCGGAAACCGAGATCATCGTGTGGATGGATTCGGACTGTCTGGCGACAGGTAATCTGGACAAGTTTTTCCATTGTTGTGAGGATAGTATTCAGATACGTTGGCGGGGTGAAGCAGAAAACGCCACAGTGTATCGGAATTTCTATCACAAAAATGACCGCTGGGGAGCCATTCCCAAGGCTGTATTGGATACCTGGAAACAGGATGTGGGGGATCTGGATACTCCACAGATTCAGACTGTCTGTCAGACAAATTGCTTCGTTATCAGAAGACAGCATCTGGATTTTATTGAGCAATGGCACCGGCAAATGGATAAGGTTATTCCGATCGACACTGTGGGTGTCTATGCCAAGCATTCACCAGCCTATTCCATGACGGATGAATCTGTGTTGAATTCGCTTTTTGCCTTTTCCTCCCATGCACCCAAGACCTGCCAATATCAGATGGATACGGATCCGGAGGCCTATTGCCTTCACTTTGGTCTGAGCCCCAAACCCTGGGAACATTGGTCTCGCCAATCTCTGAAGCATTACAAATTGATCATGAATCTCTTGATTTGGGCCAAGGCTCAAGGCATGAAAGTCCCCGTTTATCCCAAATCATTCCGAGCAAGCAATTATGTTCAGGAGAAGTTCCGGGCAAGCCTGGAGCATTGGTTCAAAAAAAGCCGGTATCATATCTCCAGTAGCCTGCACAAGCTCAGAAAGGCGGTTTCATGACTGCTCCTTACTCAAGCGGAACCACTTATTCTCTATGTCACTGGATAAACGAAATTTGCCATTGCGCGATACTTAACATTGATTACACTGTAGCATGAACTAAGATTAATAATAAAGAGGTATGAATATGAAGACTTACATCAAATTGCTATTCTTACTGGTTATTCTGGGCATGGGGCTTACTGCTTGCGATACGCAGGAAGCAGAACCTTTTGTTCCCATGCGGGATTTGGTGGTTGCCGATGGATTCAATTGGCAAGCCTCCAGAGACGTGAATATTGACCTGGAAGTATATACCAACAATGGTGTTCCGATGGAGAACATCTATTTCGAGATTCACAATGCCAATCCCAACGGAGCCAGCGAGATAGTGGCAAAAGGCGCCACGGGAACCAGTGGAAAGTTTGAGACAGTTATAAACGTCCCAGGCTCTGTCAAAAAGCTGTGGGCAGTTGGTTGGATGAGCACAATTGAGCTCCCGATCGTAAATAATGCTGTGAATTATGTGTATGGCGGCTGGAGCCATCAACAACTGGGCGGAGAGGGTTTCAATCCCCCCGATTCCAGGCACTGGTCTTACCTTCCGGGGATGAACTTCAATAACAATGGAGTGCCTTCACCCATGACGACGGTGCCCCTCAGCACGGCTTTCCTAAACAAGATCAATGCCAGCTTACCCGAGAGAAAATCTGTGCCTCAGTATCATCCTTCCTATCTGGATCAGGATAATCAAAGCAACCTCAAGATTGATGAACTGGCAGAAGTCTGGGTGACCTTTGTGCATGAAGGTGCAGATTACAAGAATGCTCTGGGCTTCTATACTTATCCGACCGGTACGACGCCTCAGACTCCTGATCAACTGGGCTCCAAGACCATACTGCTACCCAATGCTTCACTCTCGGGCAGTGGAGGTGGGTTGCAACCGGGTAATACCTTGTATCTTGGCGTATTCCAGCCAAATACAACCATCGGCTGGCTGCTGGCTGCCAATGGCTTCATCTCAGGATCAAACGTGAGAACCAATGTTCCAATGTATTATTCTGATGTTCATCTTAATCCCGAGACTGCTCAGAACAAGAAACAGCATAGCGTTCTGGTTTATGATGAAGCATCACAGAGATTGGTGATTGGTTTTGAGGATCTTCCCAGACAGAATGGCAGCGATGACGACTTCAACGATCTTATCTTCTTCGTAACTATCAATCCTATTACTGCTGTGGATCTGGAAAATATTCCGCCCATCGATCTTCCCGGAGATAGAGACCGTGATGGCATCAGTGATTTGTTCGATGAGTATCCGGATGATCCGGAACTGGCGTTTAACAACTACACCTATGGTCCCGATTCCTGGGGAACCCTGGCTTTTGAAGATCTCTGGCCCAACGTTGGGGACTACGATTTCAATGATATCGTGGTGGATTACAAGTATAATCAGATCACTCAAGCCGGTAACCTGGTGAAGAAAGTAGAGATGTTCTACAAGTTCAGAGCCACCGGAGCACGCAACGCCAATGGTTTTGCGGTTCAGCTACCTTTCCCATCCTCGAATTTGGCAAATGTCCAGCCGATTATTCCCGCTTTGTTTGAGCATGAAACGGATGGACCGAAAGCCGTGTTCAGGTTCTTTAACAGTGCTTTTGATCTGATTCCGCAGCCTACCGGGTTCATCAATACCAATCCGGATCAACCCTATTATCAACCGGTTGATTTTGGCGTGAGCTTCTATCTGCAGAATCCCGTGGCCATATCCAATATCACTCCGACTCCGCCCTATAATCCCTTTATCTTTGTAGGTGGAGTGCGCAGTCATGAAGTACATCTGCCGGGTTATGCCCCAACTTCTAAGATGGATTTGAATCTCTATGGAACCGGAGATGACACCAGCGTGCCAAACCAGGGAAGATGGTATAAGACAGTAAACAACCTTCCATTTGCCGTGAATATCCCTGTCAGTTTCAACTATCCTACAGAGCATAGCCAACTGACCAGAGCCTATCTGAAGTTTAAGGATTGGGCTCAGAGCAATGGCAGCATTTATCCTGATTGGTATAAGAGTATGCCGGGATACACTGATCCTTCCTACATCTATATGCCTCCAAGATAATTCGAGAATACTATATAGCAAAAAAGCACAGCCTGTTATGGGCTGTGCTTTTGGTTTTTATCTGAAATAGAGACGAGCGGGCTTAGGAGATCAGATAACCCTCTGCAATCCCCTTGGAGGGATCCACTTCGTGAACTACAACCTGAAGCTCTTCTCCAATCCGCACCTGGATATCGGTCTTGAGCTGAATCTTCTTACCCCAATCCGGCAGCTCCAACCAAACAGTGTTCCTCACTTGCTTAACAACCACTGCTGGAAGAGGATCATCCAGGTGGTCTTGTTTCAGGAAGCTGAGAAACCAATATCTTTCGCTGGCCTGAGCCAGTTCTCTCAAAGCCAGAAGCCTATCCTCCAGGGGCAATATCAGGTCTTCCAAAGCTGATACACTAAAATGTGGAGTGCGGCCAGTTAGTGCAGCCTGCATCTGCATTTGATTTACCAGGTCTGTAAATCTGCGGATGGGTGAACTGGCATGGGCATAGGCAGAGACGCCCAGGCCGGGATGGTAATCTGGTTGGGTGGAGAGGAAAGCTTTGGAGTTTTGGCGCGTGTCCGTGATCCCTGTTGTGGAGACATTGCGAAACAATAGAGGAAGATTCAAGGCTCTGGCTCTGGTGGCAAAAAGGCTGTTGTAAGAAACCATCAGTTCTTCCACGATCTGTCTGGAGGGAGAGCTGAAGTCTATCCTCTTGCCCACAATTCTATCCCCAGCAAGCTTAAAATACCATACTATTTGCTTTTCCTGTAGCTCGGGATTCTGTTTTTCCCGCTGGTCGGAGAATGCACGGCTGATCTTGCGCAGGGTGTTGAAAGGTATCTGGTCCAGGGCTCGATCGACCTCACGATAGGAGTAGTTTCGGATGATCTCTACTTGTGAGAAGTGGAATTGCCAGTCTGTAATATCATAACTTCTATTCAGATGAAGGCTAAGCGATAGGCAGGGCCTGATGTTTCCCTCTTTGAGGCTGAAGGTCTCTTGAGAAAGTTCTAGTGGCAGAAGTGGCGTTACACCCGGCGCAAGATAGAGGCTGGAGACTCGTTCTCTGGCAATGTTGAATAGCTCAGAAGCGGGGTCTAGCCGTGAAGCCAGATCTGAGATGTGAATGCCCAGGATGTAGCCGTCTTCAAGCTCTTCCAGGCTGATGGCATCATCCAGATCGCTGGAATCCTCTTCATCTATGCTGAATGCTTGGATTATGGGAGAGTTTGTTGCGGGCTCTGAGATCTCTATCTTCAGATCAGGTGGAAAGCCCACGGGAAGGCCTGAACTGGCAAGGATGGGGTC
>JAEZUG010000085.1 GCA_023421135.1 Candidatus Cloacimonadota bacterium
TGCGTGGAAGAGTAGGTTGCCGCCATCGCTAACGCCTCTCTCTTTTTAGTGAACAGTGAACAGTGATCAGTGATCAGTGAACAGATAGTGACAAGTGACAAGTGACAAGTGACAAGTGACAAGTGACAAGTGACAAGTGACAAGTGACAAGTGACAAGCCAACTTCTAACTTCTACCTTCAAACTAACCACTGTTCTCCCTTGCCTACTTCGATAACCTACTTATATTGTAGGTAAAGATATATTGCGAGGTACACAATGGCTATTACAAAACTTCAAGGACATGAGATAAACACAGTAGGGAAGCTCCCCGAACTCGGACAAGCTGCTCCGAGCTTCCAGCTGACAGCTAATAACCTGGCTGATCAAAGCTTGGCTGATTACAAGGGACACAAAGTAGTTCTGAACATATTTCCCAGCATAGACACTGGTGTGTGCGCCATGAGCGTTAGGAAGTTCAACGCTGAGGCTGCTTCTTTGGAAAACACAATCGTTCTTTGTATATCCAGGGATCTTCCTTTTGCTATGGGACGCTTCTGTGGTGCAGAAGGGATCGATAAAGCCATCACTCTTTCAGAACTGCGGGATCGCAACTTCGGTAAAGATTATGGGCTTGAATTGATAGATGGTCCGATGGCAGGACTTCTAGCCAGAGCAGTGATCGTGTTGGATGAGAACCACAAAGTGATTCACAAGGAGCTGGTTGACGACATAGTTCACGAACCCAACTACGCTCAAGCAATCCAGGCATTGAACAAATAGTAGATAGAGGATGATTTCCTGCTTGACAGAAATGAGCCCTCCAAGATTATGACATAACAGTGTGCGCCCTTAGCTCAACTGGATAGAGTATCTGACTACGGATCAGAAGGTTAGGGGTTCGACTCCCTTAGGGCGTGCCACTTTTTCCTTGCCAGCTTCTGCTGGCATTTTTTGTTTGTACAGGAATTATGACTGATAACGATAAACACTTGCGAAAAGCTAACCTGAAGCTCATCTACGGGATGATGCTAAAGTACTGGTATCATGGCCTGATGGGCCTGGTAACCATGCTACTCTTTGCGTTCTTCAGCGGAATTAGCATTACCATCGTTATTCCGCTGTTTGACTATGTCTTCAAGCCAGGACGTGCGGAGCTTGTCTATACCACTTACGATCAATTTCTCTCGGCTATGTGGAATGCTATTAGCAGCTTTTTAGCTGCCAAGGGGGGATTGTTCAGTATCCGAGGTATCGATGATCTGGCACCTTTGTGGGCAGAGATGCAGAAGATCATGCTGCAATCAGACTCCCTGGCTATGCTCTATTGCATCTGTGGCTTTGTTCTGATCACAATCCTACTCAAGAACATCTTCTTTTATACCAATAGAATGTTCTTTATTGTATTGAGAGGTCGCACCATCCGGGATATGAGGAACTATATGTTCCGCCGGTATCTGAACCAGGGGCAGGATTTCTACTCCAGGAATCAGGTTGGAGATGCCATTGTGAGAATGGTTAACGACGTTGACAATGTCTCCAACCAGTTCATCTTCTCCATCTTCAATTCTATCCGGGATTTCTCCACCATCCTGGTATATATGTATATTGCTCTGGCTCTCAATGCCAGGCTGTTCCTGCTTAGCATTATCGTGTTGCCAGTATTTACTTTGCTGATTGGAAACATGGGAAAGAAGATCAAGAAGTACTCCAGACGGATCCAGCGTCAGCTTAGCTCTATGTTCTCAACCGTGGAAGAAGTATTGAACAGTATCAAGATCGTGAAGGCTTTTCGAAGAGAAGATAGTGAGTTTGCGGCTTTTGAGGCTATTAACAAGAAGCACTTGGCAATGTGGCAGCGCTCTATGGCATATTCCTCCCTGAGCACACCTATCTCAGAGATCAGCTCTACTCTAACCGGTGTTGTAGTGATAATACTGGGGGGAGGCTTGATACTTGATCCCAATAGCGGCTTCACCCTGGGCAACTTCACCGCATTTCTGTTTGCATTGTTTTCCATGCTGCATCCCCTAAAGACTATCTCTCAAATGTACTCCGAGATCAAAAAGGCCACGGTCTCATTGGATCGGATAGCTCTCGTACTGAATAACCAGTCCAGCATCCAGGATGCACCCGATGCTATTGATATTGATGACTTCAAGGACACGATCGAGCTCCGGAACGTGAGTTTTGCCTATAAAGCCGGAACAGATGTGCTGAAGGATATAAACCTGACGATCAGGAAGGGAGAACGCATCGCTTTCGTTGGTTCCAGCGGAGGCGGCAAGACCAGCCTGGTGAATCTCCTGAATCGCGTTTTTGACGTTACAGAAGGCGCAATACTGATAGATGGCACAGATATCAGAAAATACACGGTCAAGTCGCTGAGAAAGCTTTTTGGCGTGGTTACGCAGGATTCTATCCTCTTTACCAAAACAATCCGGGAAAACATCGCCTATGGCAGCCTGGATGAGCTAAGCGATGAAGAGGTCAGGGAAGCAGCCCGCATAGCTCACGCTGAAGAGTTTATCCAGACTCTTCCGGATCAGTATGACCAGCTCCTGGACATCAAAGGCACCAATCTTTCCGGTGGACAGCGCCAGCGTCTCTGCATCGCCCGTGCCGTGGTAGCGAACCCGCCAATTCTGGTTTTTGACGAGGCTACCAGCGCTCTGGATACAGATAGCGAGAAGAAGGTGCAGGATGCAATTGACGATGCTACCCGGAACAGAACTGTGCTCATCGTGGCACACCGCCTATCAACCATCCTGAAAAGCGACCGGATTGTGGTTTTGGAACACGGCTCTATCGTGGGGTTGGGAAGCCACCAGGAGCTCCTGAAGAGTTCTGAGAGATACCAGCATCTATATAGATTACAGACTGGTGACAATGAGTAATAGAATAGAGCCTGAGAGAATCCATAAAATCCTGATAATGCAGCCTGCATTCATCGGTGATGTAGTATTGATAACTCCTTTGATCAGAGAAACAAAGAAGCTCTTTCCTGAAGCATCGCTTGATGTGCTGGTAAATCCGATTACAGCTCCGATGCTTGCCAACAATCCCAATATTGAACACGTGATTATCCACCACAAGAAACGTGGAAGCTTCCGTCTCTTGAGACTTGTCCGAAGCCTGACGAAGGCCAGGTATGATCTGGCTATCAGTCCGCATAGCTCTTTCAGGACTCACTTGGGACTCTTTCTCAGCGGAATTCCTCATCGGATAGGCTTTGCCAGGGGGTTCCTGTCTTCTATCCTGATGAATCACCGCGTTCCTCATGGCAAGGGCATGCATAAAAGAGAAAAAAACCTGGGACTACTGAGAGTTTTTTCAGATACAGTCTTCGACACCAGCACTGAGCTCTTTCCGAGCGAAGCGGACCTTGCTGTTGCAGATAGATATGTGAGCGAGCCGGGATTATGGATAGCAATTGCTCCGGGATCAGTCTGGTGGACAAAGTGTTGGCCTCTTGATCATTATGAGCACCTCTGTCTGGAGCTGGGGAAGAAAGGTTTCAATTTAGTACTGGTGGGCGGAAGAGATGATCATACCAGAACCCAGCATATTGAAGAGTTCTGCCGAGTTGCCCTGCCAAATAGTCAAGTGGTAAACACAGCAGGAGCCTGTAGCTTGCTGGAGAGTGCTGCCATCCTTTCCAGATGTGAGCTCTTAATCTGTAACGACAGCGGCTCCCTTCACATGGCCAATGCCATGAAAGTGAAGGTGCTCAGTTTCTTTGGCCCCACCGTCCAAAGCATCGGATATTTCCCCTTTGGAGAGCAGGACAGGGTGCTTGAGAAGGATCTGGATTGCAGACCCTGCGGAAGCCATGGCGGACGCTCCTGCCCCCAGGGACATCACAAGTGTATGCTCGACATCAGTGTGGAAACAGCCCTGAAAGCAGCTCTGGAGATGCTTCCAGTGACACATGAACAAAGACGATCTAACGATATAAAAAACAATTGTATAGAAGATGAAAACAATTTCCCAAAACCAGAGCAAATCCCTGAGCCAGACAAGCATAATGAGAGCTCTGGGATTCAGAATCAATCATCAGGTGCAGAGAGCTCTCAATCATGATCTTCAAGCACTGGGTTGCAAAGTATCCCTATATCCTGATCTACAAGATATTGAAGCTCATCCGCCAACCTAGGGATATCGTGCTCTATTGCAGCGAGTATCTGGATTGGGAGATATTCGAGCCGGTTCAAAAGTATCTAAAACCCATCAAAGTGGTCTCCAACAAGCCTAAAGTCAGAAGCTTACTGGCAGAAAAGGGCATCAAAGCCGGCAGATTACCCGTCTTTCCCAAAGCAGTGATCATGACCCGGCATTCCTGTGACCGGTTCCCTGCGCAGGAGATCATCAGAATTGGTATGACCCACGGAGCCTATCATTTTAAAAAGCTTACCAAGGCAAAGAACTACAACCTGTTTCATCAGTATCTTTTCACCAGTGAAGCCGGGTTGAGAGCAGCTCAAAAGATTGGAGTCCGGATTGGTGTGGCTGTCGGATACCCCAAGCTGGACAAAGCCTTGCAAGGTGCATACACAGCCCAAGAGATCTCTACTCTCAAACATAAGGCCGGGATCAAGAACGATCTGCCTATCATTCTCTTCAGCTCTACCTGGACAGCCAGTGGGATGAGCGCACTGCACCGCTGGATCGACCGGATCGACGAACTAAATGAACAATACAATGTGATAGTGACACTTCATCCATGGATTGAAGAAGCTAAGCGTAACTATATACGAGATAAAGGCATCTATGTTATCGATACTGACCCGGTGGATTATATGTATCTGGCAGATATCGTCGTGGGGGACAACAGCTCGCTCTTGGGTGAAGCCTGTGCTTTGGGCAAGGCAATCATCACCTGGAAGAGCCCCAGAGGCAGACGCAGCGTGGCTGAGATTGAGCAGATGATAGCCTCGTTCTCAGTTCAGGTAGATAGCTGGGAAGAGTTTCTTGAAGCTATTGAAAGCTGTCTGAGAAACCCCGATCTCAAAGCTGCTGAGCGTAAAGCCGCCAACCAGATCATGTACTGCGCTTTGGATGGAAGAGCTGGCGAACGAGCTGCTGCAGAAATTGTGAAAATACTACCGGAGTTAAAGCTGTGAGTCTGGTTGACGCCCATTGCCACTTGGCCAATCTGGCTGAAATCCTGCCGGTTACAAAGCTGGTAAAGGAGGCACAAGCCCAAGGCATCAGAGCTTTTATCTCTTCACTGCTCAAACGTAGCGACATAACATGGCATATACAAAACCCCAATCTCTCAATACTCGTTCAGGGGGGTGTTCATCCCAGCTTTGATGAGACTGATCTGGTGCTCAGCGATATCCATAGCTTGGCTCAGGAGCAACAAATCTGCGCTCTGGGCGAGATAGGGCTGGATCGTAGTAACAAGGCTCTGGACTGGCAGAAAGAACAGCTTTTAAGTCAACTAAATATGGCAAGTGACTTCAAGTTGCCAGTATGCCTGCATATTGTTGGTCATCAGAATCTTGCATATACATATCTGAAGCAATACAAACTAAGCTATCTTGTTCATGGATATGCCGGTTCTCTGGAAGGTTTTGAGCTACTTTCCCGCCTGGATACTTGCTTTACCATCTCCAGCCGCATCTTGAAAGAGGATAAGAGAGAGCTTCTCAGCCGCATCATCGCTAGTGGCAGATATCTCTTTGAAACAGATATCACCCGCTACTATGTGCATGAGGGTGAGCTCAATCCTCTCCTGCGTTTGATTGATCTCTTCGATAGAGTTCAATACCTAACCGGCCTGAGCGAAACCGAATTGATCAGCAATCAGGATGAGAACCTGGAACACTTCCTGGGGAGGCCAATATGATCAGAGAGCAGGACCAAAGAACAGCGCTCTTAATCGGCGAGGAAGCTTTTAATAAACTAAAAGAAGCCCACGTGGCGGTCATTGGCTTGGGCGGAGTGGGTGGTTATGCCCTGGAAGCTTTGGTCCGAGCCGGGGTTGGGCAGATAACCATTGTAGATTTCGATCGGGTGCAGACCACAAATATCAATCGTCAGATCATTGCCAATCACGAGACAATCGGCCAGCTCAAGACCGATCTTTTCCAAGACCGCATTCGTAAGATCAATCCACGAATGCATTTAACCGTTCACAGTGTTTTTGTAAATGCACAGAATCAGGATGTGATTCTCTCAGATCCTGACTATGTGCTGGACGCTATTGACAGTGTTCAATCCAAAGTTGATCTTCTGGAATACTGCTATGAAAATGGCAAACAGGTAGTTAGCGTCTTCGGAGCTGGCAGAAGGCAGGATCCTTCCCAAATCCGCGCGGGAGACATCAGCAAATCCAGTGTATGTCCCCTAGCCAGAGTTGTTCGCAAAGCACTGCGGGAGCGTGGGATAACCAGGGGGATCAGGTGTGTGTGGTCGGAGGAAGAAGCACATAATCCAGTCCAGGCAGAGCCAGCTAAAACCGAGGATAGTCAGCTCGGGGCCATAGGTTCGATCAGCTATATGCCCGGGATCATGGGCTTGTGGGCTGCAGCAGAACTGCTCCGGATCATTCGCACCGACTGTCTCCATTTACCATTTTAAACTATATCAAGATAAATACTTAGCATAAGCAAAGGAAGTAACTGAAGATGCCAAAAGAAATTTACTTACTGGTGGGTGACAACGATTTTTACGGACAGGCTCGTAAGCCTTGGATTTCCGTCGATACAGCGCTTTTAATCAAGAACCTCAATATGCATGGCTTCACAGTTCACAAACGTGCCTATCACGAGCTGGTGAACAAGCCGGATCTATTGAAAGATTCCATTGTGCTCTATAGTTTTAGTCAAAACCACAATCTGCGCGCCTACCTGAAGGATCTGATCTGGCATCTGCGTGAGAACGGCAACCTGATTATCCCGGATTGGGAATTTCTTCTCTGTCATGAGAATAAAGGATTTCAGGAGATTCTGAAACGGAAGAAGGGGATTGATCGTCCCAAGGGCAGTTACATCGCAAATTTGACAGCGTTAAAGAGCTATAAGATTCAGTATCCCATAGTCCTGAAGGCTATTGAGGGTTCAAATTCCACCGGTGTGTCGCTGGTGCATAACGAGGAAGAACTGCTGAAGGGGGTGAAAGAAATGACCCCCAAGCTGCGCTGGAGGATAGCTCTGGATTTGATCCGGAGAAAATACATCCGCCGCGACAAACAGTATCCCGGCTGGCCTATTGAGCCAAGAGAACAGCACTTTGAACATTATTCCCGCTATGTGGCTCCGCAGCAGCGTTTTGTGCTGCAGGAATTTGTTTCCGGCTTGGATTGTGACTACCGGGTTCTTGTCTTTTGGGATAAATACTATGTGAGCCGCAGAATGACCAAGAAAGGTGACTGGCGGGCCAGCGGAGCGAAGCTCTTCAGATTCTCCAAAGAAGTGCCCCGCGAGCTTCTGGACAAAGCTGCTGAAGTTCACAAACTCTTGCCATCACCCATACTGGCAGTTGATCTCGGCTGGAAAGACGGCGTGGTTTATCTCTTTGAGTTTCAGGCATCTCACATGGGGCTGAACGCTTTGGTGCGCAACAGTGGATACTTCGTGGAAGAGGACGGTAACTGGATCTACAAAGATTATGATCTGGGTGTGGAAGAAAATATCGCCCGGGCAGTGGCTCGCTATCTGGAGGAGATGCATCCGGACAGATTGGCATGATTTAGAGCACCTGTGCAGTGCTGGTGAGAGTGTGATGAGTTAGCATCAAAAATCGGTAGTCCAGTAAGGTTCTATATCAGTAACAAGCTAATATAAGACCGTTGCACATGCAGCAAAACCTGGCGCGCATTAAGTCTATTTACTCTGGTCATCTTTATTGGGAAGACACACAGGCCTGCCCCTACAATTCCTGGTTCATTGTCCACTCTTCTGTTCATCACACCACACGCAACTCAAACCCAACTCATACCCATGTGACACGCATGAGTTTACATGGGTGTCACATGGGTGTCACATGGGTGTCGTATCAGTTAGGAGCAGTAAGGGTGACCAGAATTATGAGAACTATTCCTGGGTATGGTACAATTATTGCTATTAACAACTAACATACAGGAGTTATAAGGCTCTCCTGCAAGTAGGAGTTATTTTGGATGTGAAAGTGGTAGTTCTTTACTATGTTGTGCTCTGTTTGCCGATTGTGGCATTTGCTCAGAGCTATCCCCAGATCTACTATCTGTCAGGCTTTCGCACAGAAGATTCTGGTGGTTGTAATGGAGGTCCGGATTGGTCTAGCACAGCAACGGCAAGTTTTATCAGCCAATCAACCGACCCACTCAGAATGACAACCGTGAACTATGAAAGTGTAGTGAATACTGACAACGGTGCTGATTATTACTTTAATTCATACCCATTCAATGGGGAATTGGATATGTATTCTGATTACTTTGTCTTAAAGAGTCCAGCTACACTTAGTTCAGGTCAGTTTGATCACCGCATCTCCAAGATAGATTACGATGGTTATTATCTGGAGGAGGTCGTAACCAGCAGTGTGTCTGGTACACCCATAAAATCTTGTATCAAATACTATTACAACGACTCCATGAAATTGATTCGCACTATGCAGCGTTACGATTACCCATCTCTGAGGTGGCAAGATCATCAATACATCCTTGATGATCAAGGGCGTAGGATCGAAGAACACGTTTACAGTTCTGTTGATTCTATCATGTGGCAATACCACTCAATCCTGAATTACAACTACTCAGATCAGCAAATCGAACAAAATTATCAATTTGAAAAGCATTCGGCATACTCCAGGCTACTGATCCATCAATTGAATGGTTATGTACCCGATTATCTGAACGACGATTGGATTCTAAGTTCTATTACGACACGATTTGCCAGTGCTTCTGGTGAGTGGTACGAGCCCAGTACAGAGGTCTTCTGTTTTATCTTTCAGGGAGATCAGTTGGTACTTTTAAACGATTTTCAAGAAGCACAGGCTGTTTGGGGCAGTGAAGGTTTGCTTTACAGTGTGGCCGGATTGGAAGGCGGAGGATGTCCTGCGATCGAACTATTCTACGGAAATACCGGTGAGCTCAATTCCGAAGAAGAGCTGATCCCTTCGCCCACCCAAGTTCGCGTTAGTCCTAATCCTGTGAGGACAGCAGCCACCCTGAGGCTCGATAAAGCCTGCGGAAGTGCTACGATCATCACCACCTACAATCTCAGAGGACAACTAATCAAATCTGAGCAGGTTCAAACAATCAGCAGCGAGATACTCTGGCAAGCTATTGATAATCAAGGATGTCGTCTCCCGAATGGACTGTACTTTGTGAAGCTGGAGAGTCACGATTTCCACCAGTATGTCAGGCTGCTAGTGATGAATCCCTGATGGCACAAGTTTAGGCTCAATTCATTTCACGGTATTGATTGTTCTGCCCGACATCAATGCACTTGTGAAGGGACAGGGGGAACTGCATGGAGGGGATTGAGGGGTGAGGTGGGTTAAGGTGTGGGAAAGTGGGGGTTTATGGAAGGGATCGTGCAGAATTGGTTGTCAGGAGAAAAAGGGGGTTTTTGGGGGAAAAATGACAAGGGATTCTGCATGGTTTTTGACAAGGGATTCTGCAAGATTGGTAAGTGTATGGGGTTTAGGGAGGTGCGAGGCTGTGAGAAATGACAAGGGATTTTGCACATTCGTGTAAGGTGTTGGGATTTGTGTAGTTGCTGATCATCGTTTTATCCTCTATATATGAAGTTAGCCGTGGTGTGTGGCGTGGGTATTTGAGTTAATAGCCTTTGTAGAGTTTTCGTCCGGTTTCGGCGAGTTTGTGGACGGAGATGGGGTTGGGGGCGTGGTTGATGATGGTAGGCTGAGCTTTGTAGAGGTCGGCACGGAGGTATCGGACTTCGGAGATGAGCTCTGAGATACCGGGGAAGGCAGAGGGGGTGACGAGCCCTCCGGCGGCGTAGCGTCCTGGCAGTGATCCAGCGGAGGCGGAGGCGGGGTTTAGGGAATTGATGTAGTTCAAGACAGGGAGAATACCTGGGGTGCTGACGGAGCGGGCATTGATGACGTATTCACCATTGGAAGCCAGGATGGGGACGGAATCTGAAGTGCCAGATCCGGGACCTGAGATGAGCCCACCAGAGGCGAAACCGAGCTTTCCTTTGTAGTTATTGAAGAGCGCTATCATTCCTGCACCTGCAGCGGTGGCTGCGAGGATGGAAAAGGGGGGTGGAATGAGCTGAGTCCACCACTTCCAGACGTTCCCGATGGCTTCGAAGAGGCCGGAGAAGGCTCCTTTGATGCCGGTGGCGACTGAGGCTATGAGAGCGGACTTTTGGACACCGAGAGTGGTGAGTATGGCGGCTTGTTTGGACTTCTCGACGGTGAGTTCTATAGCGAGCTGGGTGAACTTGGATTTGATGTATTCTGATGCCATAGAGCCTATTGTGGAGAGGAAATTGGACTTCATGGCGTCCCAGATAGAGGCTATGCGCTGGGAACCTGTGAGCGAGACATCGAAGATGGATGACCAGGCGGTTTCAAAACCTGTAACAAGGGAACCAGTGGTGGCGTTCCAGGCATCCAGGAAGGCAGCGTTATCGGATTTCCACTGGGTAGCAAGGGTTTCGGAGATACGAAGCTGGGCGGATTGGAGAGAAGCCAGGGCATTGCGGTATTGGGCGGAATCCTCACCGAAGGCAACCTTGATCTGCTCGGTGTAGTTCCGGAGGTTCTGAGTAAGCTCATCATAGGTGAGGGCACCAATGGTTTTGAGATCGGCGAGGCGGGCGATTTCCTCGTTGTAGCCATTCAGAATGCGCTGCTGCTGGTCGCTTTCGAGCTGACGGAGCTTTGCCTCACTCTGCTCAGCCTGGTTGATGAGGCGCTGGGCGTTTTCGAAGAGCTTATTGGTCTTCCAGGCCTCGATTTTCTCGATGGCTGTGGCGTATTCGGGAGAGGTTTGAGAGTAGGCAGAGCGCGCGAGATCTACAAGGCGGTTGTATTCCATTTCTATGAGTTCGCTCTCTGTGGCGAGGAACTTGACGAGCTCCTGATGGGCGGTTTCGGCATCTGAGACGACGCTTTCAGTGAGAGGTCCGGAGCCTCCGTCTCCACTTCCGCCGGTACCGCGTCCTCCACCACCTCCGCCGGTGTTACGGGGGGGAGTGATATCAACAGTATAAATATCCTGGGCGATTTCGAGCATTCTTTGGAATTCTGCTTTTAGGGCAGTTTCTTGCTGGTTTAAGCGCTGCAATCTATTGAGGATATTGATCTCATCATAACCAGCTTGAGACGTGACCTCAACCGTCTCTCCAGGTCTGCCAATTTCTAATGAATTGCGCTGTTGGATGCGTGGAGCCCTTCTGGTTCTGCTTTTCGTTCCTGTATCAAACTCAGCAAGAAGGCGGTCAAGCTGCATTTGTTGTTCCATCTTTTGACGGGCAAGATCAATGATTCTGCTGTTTTGATCTTCCAGAATTGCTTCCTGGATTTTCACGTTGATGTATCTCTGCATATTGGTATGTGCTGTAGCAATACCCGCTGCGATATCCTGCCAATTCCCTTTTTCAAGGTCGAGTTTGCCAAGGTAGTTCGGGTATTTAGTTAAGAGGGCATCAATAGTGGATTTGTAGAGATCGTTTTCTATCATACTGCGGTTTTGCTTATGGTGGAGGCGGGTGTAGGTGTTGATGAGGGTTTCGAACTCAACCTGCTGCTCTATTATAGAGGATTTAGTGGCGTCGAGCCCGGTCTTGGTTCCGGAGAGGGAATTGGCGAGATCACCTATAACACTGGCAGCTTTTGAGACTATGGGAGTGAGGTTTGAGCCGATTTTGGCGGAGAGGGTTTGGAGGGAATCCTGCATATTGGAGACTGCACCGGCGTAGGATTTGGACATGCGATCTGCGGATCCGGCGATACCGGCGGCGGGATCGGAGAGGGACTCCAGGAGGGCGGTGCGGAACTCGGGAAGGGTGAGCTTAGTGAGATCGTCTATACCTTTGAAAGACTTGATGAGCTCGAGGACGCCACGTTCGCGGAGGATATCGGCTGCTCCGGCACCACCTGCGAAGGCGCGTCCCACGGCCTGGGAGGCTTCCACGACATCCATACCCATATAGGCAGCGAGATCGGAGACGGACTCCAGAGTGGCTTCAGCATCCATGCCAAAGGCTTTGAGAGAGGCTCCGGCTTCAACAACCTGCTGAAGGGTGGCGGGAGTGCGGGAGGCAACATCCCGGAACTTGGAGAAGGCGGTGGAGGCAGCCTGGGTGGAGCCGTAGAGGGAGGTGAGGCGGAGCTTGAGCTGTTCGATTTCTGAGGCGGGCTTGATGATGGCGTTTCCGATTCCCTGGATGACGGAGGTGACGGTGGATACGCCCTGGGCGAAGAGACCAAGCTGCATCATCCCGGACTTGATGGAGCCGATGAAGGCTCCCAGGGGACCGGAGGCACCCTTGGTTTCGACTTTGATCTCGTGCTTGATACCAAGCTTTTTGAAGAGGGCATCGAGAGCGGGATCGGGGAGAAGTTTGGGGTCGATGGTAAGGATTACTTTTTCCATGGGGGCTCCTTCGGAGAGTTAAGAGTTAAGAGTTAAGAGTTAGAAGCGTCTGGAAGACGCTTCCAGTGCGCCTGTGAGCGCTGCATATCAGATCGGTGCAAGTCCGATCCAGAGTATCGTCAAGCTCTGTAGCTGAAGGTAACTGCGTCACCGCGAGGTGGGGTGGAGAGCAACCGGAAGCGAACGACCAGTCCGTAGGATAACGAACTCGATTCGGCAGGATAAGTTGTCGAGCCTCCTAGAAGAAGGTGAAGACTAAGACCCCGAAATGGCGCACCGGTGAAGCGGTTGCCTCCCTTGGGGAAGACCTAAGCGGTTGAAGGACGTAAAGGATGAAGCCAGTTTAGGAGCTGTCATGTGGTTGGAGACGGAATGGTCAGGAAGATAAGCAGCGTAAAGCAGGGAGACCTGCCGATTGACATGAGAGATCGGCAGGAGTCAGAGTGCTCATATTAGTGACGATACCTGGGACAACACAACCCAGGAGGAGCGAAGGGGCACAGGAAAACAGATTTTGAAAGGAGTATCAATGGAAGAACAACGATCGTCAGTGCCGGAAACGGCTAGACAAGAACGAGAGATCCCAGCTCAATGGGCATGGGTCGAACCAACGGTATGGACTGACAAAATGCTGGCAGCTCTCGAATCGGGAGTTAAAGGTGGAAAGTGGTTCAGTCTGATTGATAAGGTATGGTATCTGCCAAACCTGGAATCAGCCTGGAAGAAAGTAGCAGCGAACCGTGGCAGTGCAGGTATTGACAAGATCAGTATTAAGCACTATCGCAGGCACGCTTCAGAACGTCTGAACCGAACATCCGAACTGCTCAGACTAGACAACTACCGACCCGCTGGAGTAAAGCGAGTATGGATAGACAAAGCCGGCAGCAAGGACAAACGTCCATTGGGGATACCAACTGTCACGGACAGAGTGGTACAAACCGCACTACGCAATGTC
Source organism: Candidatus Cloacimonadota bacterium (assembly GCA_023421135.1). GTDB lineage: Bacteria > Cloacimonadota > Cloacimonadia > Cloacimonadales > Cloacimonadaceae > PHBP01. Next base: position 13,493 of record JAEZUG010000085.1, read on the forward strand.
ATTGAACCAATCTTTGAGAAAGACTTCTGCGAATTCAGCTTCGGCTTTCGCCCAGGCAGATCATGCAAACATGCCCTCAAAAGAGTCGATGGACTACTGAAGGCAGGAGACAAGTATGTGGTCGATGCCGATATCAAGGGGTACTTTGACAATATCCCCCAAGATAAGCTGATGAAGCTTGTAGAAGCCAAAATCTCCGACAGCCGCATTCTGGCTCTGCTCAACAAGTATCTCTCACAGAAAGTGATCGATACAGTAGCAAGCTGGACACCGGAAGCCGGAACCCCTCAAGGAGCGGTGATCAGTCCCCTGCTTGCCAATATCTACCTGGATCCTTTGGACTGGCTGATGGCGAACAAGGGCTACAAGATGACACGTTATGCGGATGACTTCGTGGTGCAATGCAAGACAAAAGCTGAAGCACTGCTGGCACTGGAGACGATCCGAAACTGGACTGAGGAAGCAGGGCTTACCCTGCATCCAGTCAAAACTAAGATCGTGGATACCGATACGGAAATCTTTGAGTTCCTGGGCTACAAGTTCAAGAATGGGACGAAGTTCCCAACGGACAAGAGTATCAAGAAGCTCAGAGACAGTATCAGGAAACAGACCAGACGCTGCAATGCCCACAGTTTACAAACCATAATCGCCAGGATAACACCTATCCAGCGAGGCTGGTTTGAATACTTCAAGCATGCCCACAAGAACAGCTTCCCCAGTCAGGACGGGTGGATCAGACGCAGACTGCGGAGCATCCTCAAGAAACACGAGAAACGAAGAGGTATAGCTACTGCAGGAATGGATAACCTCAGATATCCCAATTCCATCTTCGATAGTCATGGGTTCTTCTCAATGGTCAGAGCCCGTGAGGAATTATGCCGGTCTCTTAAATGAGCAACCTGTTTTCTGGAGAGCCGTATGCGGGAGAACCGCACGTACGGTTCGGAGGGAGGGGAGCCAGTAATGGGTAACTCCCCTACCCCTATCT
>JAEZUG010000088.1 GCA_023421135.1 Candidatus Cloacimonadota bacterium
GGTTGTAACTCCCATGGATTCCTGCCTTCGCAGGAATGACATAAGGTAAACCTTGGGGAAAAATGGGTGTACTTTGACTGATTTACGCGGCATTATCTGGAAAAGGTTATTATTCAATGGTCTTTAAGGAGATGAACATGGATATTGAAACAATAAACAAAGGACACTTCACGAACTAAAGCCGATCCTTATCAGGAGAAAACTGAACTAAACTAAAGGCGCGAAAGCTGGCTGAACGCGCTACAAATATATAGATTTACGGGATCGGCGAGAGAACCGTTCCCTGCATCATACCAGATAAAGCTCTGGGGAATTGTTCCTCAGAGCTTCTTTTTTTTATTCAGCCAAATGGAGTATAAAAAAACATCCTAAACGCTGTGCACTAAGACAGCAAAAACCAGGCTGAGATTCATTACGTGATTCCCGGCAAAAAAAGAATAAATGGAGACATCATGTATCAATTGCATGAGCTTGGCTGGAACGACGCTTGGGAAAGCACTTTTCAGCCCTATAGAGCGAAAGGACTCCTCCCCGCCCGCTTGAGCAGGGAGATGAAAAATAGTTATTTTGTGGTTACCGAAAGCGGAGAAGTTCCCGCCAGGCTATCTGATCTGCTGTGGAAAGCAGCAAAAAGCCGGGGAATGCTCCCAGCCGTGGGTGACTGGGTGGCTGTTCAACAAAAACAAGCCAACGATCCCTATGTCATAATGGAAATTCTCCCTCGGAAAAGCTGTTTCTCCCGCAAGGCCAAAAATACCTTTGGCAGGAACTTCAACAAACCCGGAAGTTCCGATGAACAGGTGATCTCGGCCAATGTGGACCTTGTGTTTCTGGTGGTATCCCTCGATGCGGATTACAAACTGCGCAAGATCGAACGCTATCTGGCAATCATCAGCGAAAGTGGTGCCCGGGCTGTAATTATCCTGAACAAAGCAGATGTTTGCGGCGACTATGAAGACAAGGTGGAAGAAGTGAAGGAACTCTACCCCAACCTGTCGGTTCATGCCGTAAGTGCCATTGATCTCTGGGGTTTAGAGAGCATCCTCAGCTATCTGGCACCCGGGGTAACGATCTCGTTCATTGGCTCATCCGGTGTGGGTAAATCCACCTTGATCAATGCTTTAACCGGAGAAGACCTTCTGGGTGTGGGTGAGATCCGCCAGGCAGATGGAAGAGGACGGCATACCACAGCCCGCAGGGAAATGCACATTTTACCCCAAGGCGGAGTATTGATCGACAATCCCGGTTTGCGGGATATCAAGATCATCGGCAGTGAAGATAGCCTGGAAGCTGTTTTCCAGGATATCACAGAGCTGGAAAAGCATTGCAGGTTCAGTGATTGCCAGCACGATACTGAGCCCGGCTGTGCTGTAAAAGCTGCCATCCAAAGGGGTGATCTGGATGAAGAACGTTTGGATTCATTCCGTAAGCTGCGCAGTGAATTGATGAACGTGAATAAGCGAAGCGATCAACGGAAAAAACAAATAGATGCCCTCCGCTATAAGGAAAGGCGGCGCAGATTCCGTGAAGACAAGGCGTAATCCCGACCCTGAGCGCCCAGATACGACACCCATGAGACACCCATGAGACACCCATGTGACACCCATGTAATCTCATGCGTGTCACATGAGTATGAGATGGGTTTGAGTTGCGTGGAGAAAGAGAGACGATGAAGATCAAAATGTAGAGGGGCAGACACATAGGTCTGCCCCTACAGATAAGTTCCTTGAGGCTTTCAGCTACACGTTCAATTCAAGCTCTCTTTTCTCCTTAACTCCCTGTGGTTCTCTCTTTAACTCTTTTACTCTGTTTTATCTGATAAAGCCTTAGGATGAGGCTTCCCTGTGCTTTACTCTGTGTCCTCTGTGGGAAAAACCTCTTAGTCCCCCAGCCAGATCTTCTGGTAGAAGCCGGGGTTATCCCAATAGCGCTCCACCAGGCGATAGATGCCGGAGGAGCGTTGCAAGACCCCTTCTTCCACCAGTTCACGGCGGATCAGGCAATAATCCTCATGAATCCGGGTGATCACGGCGTTCAGCTCTTTCTCGCTATAATCGCGACCCGGTTCAATAAGCCGGATGACTTCTTCATAGACAATCCAGCGTTTTTTGTTCTGCACGGGCAGGCGGAAACAGACGCCATCCCGGAAATAGGCTTTCAGCACCTTTTCGCGGAGCATGGCATGGGCGTCCTGGGGTGCGGCTTGCACTGAAGGAATCAGATCGTCCAGCTTTTGTTGCAGCGCTTCTTCCTTCAGGTAATAGACGCTGTAATACTGCTGTTTGCGGTTGTAAACCAAGCCCGCGGCCTGGAGCTTCTTCAGATGCGCGGAGACGGTTGATTCTGCCAGAGAGAGGCTTTCAGCCAAGTCTTCCACGCAATGAGGCTTCTGTTTGAGCAGCGCCATAATCTGCAATCTCGATTCATCGGCGAGTCCCTTAAATACTTGCAGTGCATTCATCTTCAATATCCTTTTCGTTAGTTGACGAAGTATTTATGGGACACAGGATTCTGTCAATCTATTTTTATGAATATCGAATCAATCACTCTCTGAAGCCGGGAGAATAGCGTCCCGTACATTGCGTAAATATAAATCTTGACAGTTATTTAACCAGAAATACATGTGGACTAAACTGAGAAGTGAGTCTGGGAATAGGCTAGTGAAGATCCTTCTCCGGCTCAATGGCGTCAGTCCCCATACCTGGAGGTTAAGATGAAGCAGTTGTTTCTTCTGGCAATTGTGCTGGGCAGCGTTGCGTTGCTTGCCAATCCGGCTCCCTACATGTTATTCTCGGAATACTGGTTCGATGACGAATGGGATATGTTTATCGAGTTATCCAGCAATTTTGGTCAGCAGAATCAGAACATGTATCTCCGCTTTAATGATGGCACAAATGTGCTGGAATTAGACCAACCAATAGCTGTTCCGCGTTATCCAGAAGCAATGTATTTCAATCTCAGCCAGGCATTGCCCGCTTTGAATCTGAGTAGATGGGGCGGTCAGCTCACGGTTGAATATCGCGACGATGACAGCCTGTATATCCAAGTGGGCCACGCTTCCTGGAATGGGGGGAATTCGCCGATTTATGGTAAATCCCTGGTTAATGTTTACGACGTAAGTAGCGGATATGACCCAGACTTTGTGTGGACAATTGAAGTTCCTCCCACTCCCGGAACCAATCCCTACAATACATATGCCAGAGCTACGTTGAACGTAACTTGTTTAAACCAAAATGGCAATCCTGTGGCTGATGTCTTGGTTTATGTGTCTTCCCATCATAGTAATAGTGGTTATACCGATGCAGACGGTTTCTTCAGCTTAAGCTGTATGTGCCATCCTATTAGAGTCTGTGTCCGACACCCCCAGACTAACGAACTGGTTTACGATGAGGTTCATAACTTTTATCCGGGGAGTGTGGGAGACATCACCGTGCAGATAACCACTGTTGCCAATAACGACCCCAACGAGCCTACAGCTCCGCTAAAGGGTCTGGAAGCCTTTCCTAATCCCTTTATCCCCCGAAATCATGAGATGATATCATTACGCTTTGATGGAGATCAGGAAGTGCTATCCGGAGCGGAAGTGATCGTTTATAATCTCAGGGGGCAGGAAGTGGCCAGGGTTCCCATGCACTCCGGAAGAGAAAGTAATTGGATACCTGAAGAGCATTTACCCAGCGGCTTGTATCTGATGGAGTTGGTCAATAACCATAAGAATTACGGCACTCAGACAATCCGTATCCTAAAATAAAGGTAAGTCTCCCGAAGCTACACTCGGAGTGTTTTGTGTCATTGCAGCCATGGGATGAATCGGGTTAACGTAGAGCTGAGATTTGTGGTTAACTCTCTTTTACTCTTGTCCTCTGTTTACAGAAGAATCCACTTCAATTTCCAAGCCCAGGAGGCGGAGCAGCGAAGCTCTTGTCACTCGTCACTTGTTACTCGTTACTCTCCAAAGCGACAAGATGTCGCTTCCACTATTCTCCGCATCAGGAACGCTTCTTGCATATATAATCGGGGCCTAAATATACAAAAATTGCTAAATATATGGATGTTTGAATGAAGAAACACGTCTTGTTACTGCTCTTGCTGGCACTGCTGGCAAGCCTGAATGCTGTGGAATTGACCCTCATCATCGATGCCTCCCGTTGGCAGGATAGAGCGCTCTATCCGGTTAGTACGGAAGACGTTGGCGCTCCTTCCGTACCCTATTATCCGGTGAAAGTGCTGGTGCCTTTTGGCCACAGCGTTTCGGCCGTGAACGTGGTTCTGGGCGAAGCCAGTCCTTTGCGCAGCGGAATTGAGCTGGATTATATCCGTCAACCGCAGCCGGTCTCGCTTCCAACTGCGGATACTACTATCCGCCGGGAAGAGCTATATCGCTCCAGATCGGCCTATCCCGCCAAGAACTTTGACTATCTGGGAACCCAGTTCTATCGCGGTGCCCAGCTTGCCATCATCAATATCTACCCCTTCAAGTATATCGGCAGCGGGGCTCAGGTGCTGGCGCACAACAGCGTTACAGTGCAGGTAGAAACCGCTCCGGATCCTGCTCTGGCAGACTATCAATCCCGCATGTTCAGCCTGCAGAATCAGGAAACACACCTCAGCGAGATGGTTCTCAATCCCGCAGCTCTGGCTTCCTACCGGGGAATCTCCCATCCCGGCAGCCAGATCCCTTCCGGCCGCCTGATCGATCTTTCTATCCCTTACAAGATGATTATTATCACGGATGCCACCCGGCTTGGCTGGTTTGCAGAATATGCCTCCTGGCGCACCAGCAAAGGCGTTAGCACCGGTATTTTCAGCACTCAGGATATCTATAGCTCCTATGGCGGTGTGGATAATGCCGACAAGGTGAGAAACTTCATCATCGATGCCTATCAGACCTGGGCTGGTGGCTCCACCAATCTGGAATATGTGATTATGGGTGGAGACGATGAAGTGGCTCCGGAACGTTCTGCTTATGGCAGAGTGGGTTCCACGATCGATCCCCGCATGCCGGTGGATCTCTATTACGGCTGCCTGGATGGCACCTGGAATGGTAATAACAACCAGGTTTGGGGCGAGACCAGCGATAACGTCGATATGACTCCTGAGCTGCATGTGGGACGCTTCCCCGCCGAGAGTCTGACGGAATTTAACAATATCTTCCGCAAGATCCGCTACTATGTGGATACAGATAGCTTTAGCAACAATATCGCCACAATGTTTGGCGAAAACCTGAATAACAATCCGCTCACCTGGGGTGGGGATTACAAGGACGACGTGGCACAATATATCCCAGACACCTACTATCTCCAAACTCATTACCAGAGAGACGGAACCTATAGCGAGAGCATCGTTTGGAACGCCATCAACCAGGGCGTGAACGTTATGAACCACATGGGTCATGCGAACGAGACTTTCCTTTTGGGGCAGGGCAACAACACCATTGAACAGCTTCAAAACACCGAATATGGCTTTCTCTATTCTCAGGGCTGCTATCCTGCCGCCTTTGATCAACGCACCTCCGGGGATGGCGAATCCATCGGCGAGCATCTGCTCACCGCCTATGGCGCTGTGATGGGCTTTATCGGCAACACCCGCTACGGCTGGTATATGCCAGGCGGAATCGATGGCGCCTCACAGTTCTATGATCGTCAATACTTTATTGCCCTTTACAACCAGGGCATCCTGGAGCTGGGCAAAGCCCTCACCTACAGCCGCCTGCAAAATCTGAATTCTGCCCTGACCAGTGACGTCATGCGCTGGTGTTACTATGAACAGGTGCTCTTTGGAGATCCTTCCATCACAGTGAAATTCCCGGATCTCTCTCTGCCGCTGCTCAGTCTGGAAGGTTATAGCTTTAGCGACGTGGAAGGCGATAACGACGGCAACATCGCTCCCGGCGAGCTGATCCGTTTTTACCCCGTGATCCAGAACCATCCCGAATGGGGTCCGGCTCACAACGTCAGTGTGCAGATCACTGGTCTGCCCGTGGGTGCGCAAATCCTCAGCGGTTGCCCCGTCTATGAAAACCTCAGCCCCGGCTCCACCACACCTGCCGGCAATTACGTCCGCATCCAACTGCCTCAGAATATTGGCTACGGCAATTATACTTTCAAGGTTGCCCTCAGCGCCACTCATCCTCAGACCGGCCTCAGCGTGGGCACCAGAGTCTTTGAAGCCAGCTTCAGCATCACACTGATGGACAGCCGTTTCCCCTGGGATTGCCAAATCGGCAGCAAGTCTGCCCCCGTGGTGTATCCTTTCAATACGGAATCTGGCATGGATATCGCCTATCTGGATTCCTACGGACGCACCTGGATGATCGACAATGAAGGCAGCAGTTATCTGGATTTTGCTCCGGCAGAGCCGCAGAACATCATGCGCAGCACCGCCATGGGGTTCCTGGATAACGATGCCGAGCCGGATATGGTGATTGCCAGCCGCACCGGCGCTGTCTATGCAGTTGAAGCTTCTGGCAGCACTGTGATGAATTTCACTGCCCCCACCACCTTCCTATACAGCCCCGTGCTGGCAGATTTCAACGCAGATGGACGCCATGAGACCATCCTGGGTGGTCTGGACGGCAAGATCTACGTGATCTCCCCGGAAGGAACCCTCCTGCCCGGCTTCCCGGTTGAGCTGAGCTCCACCTTCAATTCCGAACTGGCTGTGGCCAGCTTTGATAACGGTCAAAGCCTGGATATCATCGCCGGCTGCGTGAATGGGGATCTTTACCGGATCTCCGCCTCCGGACAGATTCTGCCCGGTTTCCCGGTGAATCTGGGCTCCTCTGTCACCGGTTCTCCCGGCGTGATGAATGGCAAGATTTATGCCGGAACCAACACCCAGATCCACAAGATTATGCCCGATGCCAGCCTCAGTGCCAGCGCTCCCATTACAGCCAGCATGGCGGGTGGAGCGGTCTTTGGAGATATCATCTACAATAGCAAGCTGGATCTGGCTTTTGTGACCATCGGCGGCATTCTCTATGCCATGGATGAAGATCTTGCGCTGCTTCCCGGCTTCCCTGTGAACCTGGGAGAAAACTTCTCCTGCCCTCCGCTGCTGGCGGATCTGGCGGGGGATGGACGTCCGGAGATTGTCCTGCACAGCTATATCAATTCCGTACATGTCCGCCAGCATAACGGCGATTCTCTGGCAGGCTTCCCCTTCACCACTTCATACAACGGTGCCACACCCGGAACCCTGGTGGATTTTGATGGGAACGGCTATTACAAGCTAATCAGTGGCTATTCCACCGGTGTGATGGTGGTGAATCTGCACCTCCCTGTGGGAGGACCGGCACAATGGAGCACCTATCGCGGCAGCCTGCTACGTCAGGGCAGCCTGGAAAGCACCGGCTTCGTGAGCAATGCAGACAGTGCTACTCCGGGCTTGGTCTTTGGACTCCTGCAGAACTATCCCAATCCCGTTAGTGGCAGCACCACAATCGACTACAAGCTCAGCCAGCCCGGCAAAGTCAGCCTGGAGATCTACAATCTGAGAGGCCAGCTTGTACGCAGCCTGGTGAACGAAGCCAAGAGCGTGGGCATCCACAGTGCAAACTGGGATGGCAGAGACGCCAGCGGCAGAAGCATCGCCAGCGGAGTATATCTCTATCGCCTCACCAGCCCCGAAGGCAGCCAGACCAGACGCCTCTTGATAGTGAAGTAAGTTAATAGTTAATGAGTTAATAAGTTAATAAGTTAATAGACCGGCGCTTAGATCAAGCGCCGGTCTTCGTTTTATTCCGCTTTCACATAAAAGAAATGTCTTCCCGGAGAGGCAGTCAGGCTTTCCGATTCCACCCGATAGGACGTCCCGAAACTGCTGCCTATCAGACTAAAACTCTCCTCCTGGGCTGGATCAATGCCACCATAGACATGGTACTGCATGGTAGTGTGGAGCTGACCATTGGTATCCTGAGTAACCGGTGACCACTCCAATAGATAGTCTCCATCCTCCAGAAGCGTGATACTGAGGTCAAGCGGAGCACTGGGACCAAAGGAACTTATACTCAAGGCAATTGGAAGGCTGACAAACTGGGGACTATTCCCGGCCTGGCAGAGCGTGATAGTATCGTTGTAACTGCCAACTGGCAGTGAGCCATCGCTCATACTCAGCATCACCGGCACAGAGGCTCCAGCCGCTACGTTTCCGGATACAGGTGAGAAGCCATAGCGGGAGTTCCCGGAATACTGGCTGAGCAGAGTGACCTGAGCAGGACTGAGGGCAGCGTCAAACACACAGAGATCGTCCATCAATCCGATATAGGAGCCATAGACATAGGAACCAAAAGCATGGCTGAGATAAGTGACCTGACGCTGGCTTGTCAGACCGTCCCTCACCCAGACACCATCCACATAGAGGCTGGGACGGTGGTTCTGAAACACTATCGTGTAGTGATGCCAGCCGCTGAGATCAGCAGCATAACTCAGCAGGCAAGGCATATAGCTGTTAGCATGCTCTATCACCATTATTCCCTGATTACCCAGGGCAATACCCAATCCGGCACGGTTGCCGGTTCCTCCCCAGTCCGCTCCCAGAAGGTATTTAACGTGAAGGGCGTAAGTATAGAATCCTTCCCCAATCTGAACTCCCGTTGCTTCCGGATTGCCCCAGAAGCTGATGCTGAAGGTGTTTTCCAAAAGAAAGTCCTTGGCGCTCCAGGATGAAGTGCCGTTGAAGGACGCCGCTCCACTGTCATGATTAAATCTGTCTGTTCCGAAAGAAGTATTGAGATTTTGCCCTGTATCGTGGGTAAACAGATCAATAAAACTATCGTTGAAGGGATGATATGCCACCTGATCCGGGATGAGCTGAGCCGGCAGATCAAGCAGGCTGAAGCCCAACAAGGAATCCGCCTGACTCACGATTTCTATGCTTCTCTGGTAGGTGTTTCCGCTGGCAATACCTATCTCCACACTGGATGGCGATACAGAGAGCTGAGCTTGTGCCACCAGCCCCAAAGGCAGTAAGGAATAAACAAACAAAACTAAGATAACACTGACTTTCATAACTGATACCTCATTGCTATAATGCTATTAAATTAATGGCTTCATCGCACTTGTCAAACGAATTCTGCTTCTCCCTGCCAGGGTAACCCCATAGCCTCATTGTTTATACTCCCAAGACTTTAACCGGGAGAGCTCCATAAGCTTTTTCTTGACAGTTCTATAATGATAGCAACAAATGTATTTATGCTTTTCGAGTGCCCTGTGGTGCTTGAGCAGACCGATCCGGCACCAGATTATTAAAAGGTCTCCGCGGATCGTAATTTAAAGATGACCCGGCTTCTCTCCGGCCAGAGATGCCAGCCACCCTTAACTGCAGATATACAAAAGGATATACGTCATGAAAGCATTGCTCACTGTTTTGGCTTTACTGCTGTGTTTCTCCCTTTTTGCCATTCTTCCCGAAGCACCCACTCAAGGAAACGGTTCTAGCGGCAACCCCTTCCGCATAGCCAGCTTTTACAATCTCTACTGGATCACTTTGACACCCGGAGTCTGGAACCAGCATTTCATCCAGACTGCCGATATTGACGCCTCCGAATCCTCAGAGATCACCGATGCTTCCCCCAATACTGCCGGATGGATCCCGATCGGAGCCACCAGCCCCTTCTTCACAGGTTCCTATGATGGACAGGGCTACAAAATCTTCAACCTCGTGCTGCATCGCACTGCCATGAGCTACACCGGTTTGTTTGGATATATGGCTGGAGCCAGCCTCAATCGCATCAATCTGCGGGATGCCTCCATCTCCGGCGGACAATACACCGGAGGCCTTGCCGGCGTGGCCAATTCCAACTCCACAGTCAATAACTGCTCCGTGACCGGAGCTGTGAACGGAAGCACCAACGTGGGCGGACTTCTGGGCTATTGTGATGGCTCCAGCGCGACCAACAGCTATTCTCACGCCAGTGTCTATGCCTCCGGCGGGCAAGGCGGCGGGTTCGTGGGTCTCTCTGGCTGGAACAACCCCAGTAACTACAATTTCTGCTTCAGCACCGGCACAGTTACCCCCTCTGCCGCAAGCTACATCAGCGGCTTTATGGGTAGAAGCGGCAGCAACACAGCTCGCGATTGCTTTTGGGATACTCAAAGCTCTGGAATTGCCTCAGACCCCGTGGCCAGCGGGAAATCCACAGACCAGATGAAAAGCCAATCCACCTATTATCGTTGGAACTTTCATCATCAGTGGAGCATTCAGGAAGGGATATCCTACCCCAATCACGACGGCCTGCTTGCCTATTCCCTGCCAGCAACCTTGACTACTGCAGACCTACTGGGTTCTGGAACAGAACTTGATCCCTATGTGCTGTTCAACGCTGATCAGCTGAACGTGATACGCCAAGCACCCAATGCCCATTTTATCCTCTGGGATGATATTGCTCTGGAAGCTTCAGTAGCCTGGAACTATGGCAGAGGCTGGGAGCCCATCGGCACCAGTATCACACCTTTTACAGGAAGGCTGGATGGTAATGGCCACACCATCAGCGGACTGACAATCAGCAGTCCTCAAGGTAATTACAAAGGTCTCTTTGGCTTCACAGATGGAGCCGATATCCGTAAGCTTAACCTGATCAATTGCCACCTGCTGGGAAAAAGCTATGTGGGTGCTCTTGCGGGTTATGCCAGATATGGCAGCATAGACGAGATCAACCTGCATGGCACCATCCAGGCCTATAGCGCTTCCGGAGGAATCGCCGGTGTGGTGGATAGCGGTTCGATACAGCGCTGCTGGGCAGACGTAGAGATCAAGAACTTTTCAGAATACGCCGGAGGTATTGTGGGCTACCTGATCAGCACCGGCAGCATCAGCGGAAGCGTGAGTAATTCCGGCAGCACCGGGACTCTCGACGGCATCTACAATGTTGGCGGTCTGGTGGGTATGCTCTCCTGGGGCTATATCCTGAATAGCTACAGCCACACTCAGGTGAACGGCACACACTTCGTTGGAGGTCTGGTCGGAACAGTGGGCTGGAGCAACCCAGGTTATATTGCCAGGTGCTATTCAACCGGTCTGGTTAGTCTGAATAGCGAAGGAAGTTCAGCCGGTGGCTTGATCGGAAGATTTATGTACGGTTCCCTTCAGGAAAGCTATTGGGATACTCAGAGCTCCTCAATGTCCACAAGTTCCGGGCTGGGCGCCACAGGCCTGAGCACAGCACAAATGCAGCAGCAGGAAAGCTTTGCCCGCTGGAACTTCAATAGCCTCTGGCAGTTTGAGGGCCGGGGATACCCCTCCCACAGGGATCTTTCCGGATACGCACTGCCTCAACCAGTAAACATTTCGGAGCTCCTGGGCTCAGGCACTGAGGAAGATCCCTATCTGATCTTTAACACCTCTCAACTGAACGCAATCCGCCAAGCCCGGGATGCCCATTTCAGCCTGGAAGAAGATCTGGATCTTGCTGCCACCTGCGTCTGGAACGGCGGCCTCGGCTGGGAACCTATCGGCACCGGCTCTGCACCTTTCACCGGCAGCTTCGATGGAGCAGACCGGCTGCTGGAAAACCTGTTCCTAATGCGCCCGGATTGGGATAATTGCGGCTTGTTTGGTTACACCTCCGGAGCTGAAATCACCAATATCGTTTTTACCGGGTTGAATATGCTGTCCAAGAGCAATCTGGGAAGCGTAGCAGGTTTTGCAGAAAATACTTCTATTGATGTGATAATCTCCGAGGGCAGCCTTTCCGGACAGGATTACGTGGGTGGAGTGGCCGGATTTATGAGCAGTAGTTCAATCCAACGCAGCCGGACAAATCTGGCTCTCTGGGCACAGGCCTCCAATGCCGGGCTTATTGCAGGATACATGGATAGCAGCGATAGCTATAACAGCACCATCAACGCCTGCGAAACTACCGGGACAATCCGTGGCTATTCCAATGTAGGTGGACTGGTGGGACATCTGGCCTGGGGTGCTCTGCTCAATAGCGCTGCCCACGCCTCAGTTCAGGGATACAGCCAGATTGGCGGGGCTGTGGGAACCTGCGGTTGGGGCAATCCCGGTGCTATAGTACGCAGCTTTTCCACTGGCCAGATCATCACAGAAGCAGGAGGATATGAGGCGGGTGGATTTGTGGGACGCAGGCAGTCCAGCCAGCTCTACGATTGTTTTTGGGATGCTCAGAGCTCCGGTATTTCAAGCGGGGGAAACGACAACTGCATCCCTCTTTCCACCTCAGCCATGATGCAGCAGGCCAGCTATAAAAACTGGAATTTCGATACTCTTTGGGATGCCTCGGAAGGTACGGATTATCCCCGTCTCTATGATCTGGCTTCCTATAGCCATCCGGAACCAATCGAAACGGTGAGCTTTTTAGGCTCCGGTACCATCGAAGATCCATATTTAATAGAGTCTCCAGATCAATTGAACGCCATCCGGCAAAACCTGGGAGCCCATTATCGGATAGTCAATCACCTGGATCTCACCGCCACGCAGATCTGGAATGGCGGCCGCGGTTGGCAGCCCCTGGGAAACTATGCCACTCCCTTCACCGGTTCTATCGATGGCAATGGCAAAACCATTCATGGCATCAAGATAGACTATCCTTTAACCTCCTACGCAGGCTTCATCGGAGTTGCCGAGGGTGCCACGATCACAAATCTCACACTTATGGCTTGCAGTCTGGTGGCAGAAGAATATGCCGGAGCACTGGCAGGAATCCTGAACTATTGTAATATCAATCGCGTGAATACAGTTGTCGCCCTGACTGCCGGCAGTTACGCCGGAGGCCTGGCGGGATTACTCACCGGGGGCAGCGTCTCAGAATGCTCCGCTACAGCCTCAATCAACGCCAGAAATTATTGTATTGGTGGGCTTCTGGGATATGTTCAGGACAACGCTCTGATCTCCCTCTGCTCCGCGAGCGGAAGAGTGCTGGGCAATAGCCTGGTTGGAGGCTTCGTGGGCAACCTTGTCCATGGCACCGTCTCAGATAGCTATAGCCATACAGCGGTGCAGGGATCCCAGTATCTTGGTGGTTTCACTGGCAGTATAGGCTGGGGTGAGGCAGGACAATTGCATCACTGTTACTCAACCGGAGCAGTATCAATAAATCCCGACGGATCTTATGGAGGCGGTCTGGTTGGCCAGCTTTACTACGGAACCGTCACCGGTTGCTATTGGGATATCAACACATCCGGCATGAGCAGTAGTGCAGGAGGAACCGGCGCCATTGGACTCACCACGGCACAGATGACCTGGCCGAGCTCGCAAAACTACTTTTCCGGCTGGGACTTCTCCTCGACCTGGGCTCACGATTCCTGCACCCAAAACAGCGGCTATCCCTATCTTGCCTGGCAGGGAGTTCCGGTGCCTGAGGCAGTGCAAAACCTCACCATCTCACACTCTGGAAATCAATTCCTCCTGGAGTGGCAAGCAGCAGCAAATGCGGGATATTACGAGATCTATGCTTCCGAAGACCCCTCTGCCCCCTGGGCGGAATGGACTTACCTCGGCCAAAGCTCCGGCACCAGCTTCCTCTGCACCGGAGGAGTAAAACGCTTCTTCATGGTGAAAACAGTTGGTGAATAAGGAGAGCCTGATAATCGCCTGATCACACAAAACACACTATACATTGGTTGAAAGATCACAGGGACACATCTTGTTGTAACGTTCGACGTCTTTACGTTTACACGCTACCACAACGGCTCGCTATAACGTCAAATCGTCAAAACGCGACACCAAGACGTATTTAGAGACTATTGAATAATAACCCGTTTCCAGAAATTCCGCGATAATCCGTCAGAGTACACTCATTACCACCTAATGTTCACATTATGTCATTCCTGCGAAGGCAGGAATCCATACACTTGTTAACCAGATGTATAACAACGGGTTGTAGCGCCCATGGATTCCTGCCTTCGCAGGAATGACGATACGCAGAGCAGAGAGGTAAGTCCTAATACTCGCCTGGTTTTGCGGCATGTGCAATGGTCTCATTTATCTGTTATCCTGGATGATACCAATAGAAAACCTATTTGCAGGATGTATTTGAATGGGGGGAAGAAATACCTTGTTACATTCGGTGAAGGGAAGACAGAATCAAAGCACTTGATTGAGTCTATTGATGACATCTATTGCTACCGAGATGAGATTGTTTTTGCCGCTACAATGTACAATATCTAGGGAGACTTCTGAATCAAGTGAACACAAAACCCTAGAGTGCTAATAATCAAAGCGACAAGATGTCGCTTCCACTATTGAATTCAAGCAGATGCGAAAGATCTTAACGGTGGTGAAGAAGCTGGCATCTCTGGAATGATCAGGATTGGTGTTTGCTATCCAGTATTATCTGAACTAACTCGCTTCCCTGTCTGGCCTGACCCCTGATGGCAGGATTATCTCTCTGCCTTTGCCACCTAATCTTCGCATTATATTATTCCTGTGAAGGAAGTGTGTGAAGAGGTCTGCACCCTTACCTAAAAGTTCCATAGGAACGACATTTCAGGTAGCATCCGCGATTTATGCGGGAAGCATCTGAGTTCCATAGGAACGACATTTCAGATTTATAATGTTCTCAATATCTTTGTCTTAGCATATCTAAAATGCCGTCCCTATGGGACTATTACAGGTGATTATTGATTCCCGATACTACCTAAAATGTCGTCTCTACGAGACTCACATAGTTTGTCTTCATACTTTGCACATAGCCTCGAAACCCGAAATGATCCCATTATAATAAGCGGCGCTGAAACGCCGCTTATCTGCTTATAGAAGGCTATTGAACTCTACTTCATGAGGATCATCTTGCGGGTGCTGCTATATTTACCACCGGTGAGTTTGTAATAATACAAGCCGCTGGAGACGGGCTCACCACTGAGATCCGTCCCATCCCAGACCACACTGTGGGTGCCGGCTGCTTTGCTTTCATCCACCAGGCGCTTCACGAGCTGACCGCGCAGGTTATAGATTTCCAGACGAACCGGAACAGCAGTATCGAGGCTGAAGCTGATGGTTGTTTCAGGATTGAAGGGATTGGGATAGTTCTGATTGAGCCTTAGGTTTGGAGATGGCAGCAGGGGGTCATCGCTTGCCACGGATCCGGAGCCAAAAGCCTGAAGCTTCAGAGCCAGGAAATCAGTTACTGTATCGCCATCCATGTCTTTACGATTGTGATATTCGTCCCAAAGGGCATAGGCTCTCTCGCCCCCGCCATTCATCATAATCCAGCGCACATTGGTGCCCGGATCGGTGATTGGCACAGGCAGCAGGCTATCAGGACCCTCCCCTGCCAGATTCAGATAAGCATAGAGACCCGGTTGATCAAACAGAAAATCCATATTTACATAGCTCATAAGGGCGGTGCCATTGTCAAAAGCGACCGCTGGGGAATTGCTGAGGGATACTGAACTTTCAATGAGCGGCTCCCGCATCCACAGAGGAGCTCCGGTGATCTCACCATTGAGATATGCGCTTGTGGCAGGAAGAGCAGCGGAGAGATGCAGCGGACCAAAGGAGCTGGGAATCTGATAAAAGTTTTCCACATAATCGTTTTCTCCGATTATCACGCTCTCCTCATCCCAAAGATAAGCCCCCTCGCTGCTAATCTTTTGGCTGTAGATATGGAAGGGATAATCCAGTTGCAAGCCAGTCCAGGAGATCACGAGGTCGTCTCCATCCAGATAGCCTTGTGGCACAAGCTGATAGATATTATCGCCCCCGATATTGCACACAGGGAGGCGGGGATTATCCCAGGCACTGCTGCCATCGGGATTCAGAAGCTGCACCTCCAGGAGTGTATTATCTGCAGAATCCACCACTTCCAGAGTGTAGTATCTACCGCAGATATCCTTGAGGGAATAATGGTAATCGGTGCCCATGTCATCTGCCAAAACTATACCGGAATTTCCCCATTGCAGCTCGCCATTTACAATCTTTTGAGCATAGACCACATTCGCAGCATTGGAATTATACTGGGTCCAGCCAACGTAAAAAGCACCGTTATCGTGAGATAGATGGATATTGCCCTCCAAGCTGTTGCTCGTGAACACAAGGACGCCATCCTCACCCCAAAGCAGATCTCCATTGGTATCGATCAATTGCATCCGCACCTCTATAGCAGAATTGTAAGAATCTATCCAAAGCACTGCCACGCGCCCTTGAAGATCCACTGCAGAGCAAAGCTTGGAATCTGCATTTTCCAAAGATCTCAATAAAGCTCCATTGGCTGGCAGCAGCGGAGTTCCGGAGGGATCTACCACCTGATAGTAGATACTCTTTAGGAAAGGTTCCCGGAGGTCTTCCCACAAAATCGTGGTGCCGCCATCATGCTTATGAAGATTCATGCTACTGTAGTAAATGTCTCCCGCCAGGCCGCCTATGATCAGGCGATCTTCCGGATCAGGGAGCAGAGCGTTGTTTGCTCCATAGATCTGCTGCTGTAGACAGAGATTTTCTCCCACCATACCCTGCCAAGCCAGCACCAGTCTGTCTCCCACAGTAAACATTGAAGCCAGGCGTTGAGGCCGGTTTGAAATGCAAGTATCGGTATTGAGCGGCGAAATCGCGCCGCTGCCGGAAAGCTGCACCAGGTCTATGCGGGGATGATAATTGGCTTGGTTTGTATAGGTGTTTTCCTCCCAGGAGATATAAGCACCCCCAGAGGTATCCGGAGCCAGCCTTACGTTTCTGGTTTCATAGAGGGATGTTGCCACCAAAAGACCACCCTCCTGCCAGAGAGGGCCGGTGGAGATATCTATCTTTTGGGCTTTGACGACATGAGGTCCACCGGTAGTTTCAATCCAGGCAGTTAGCAGATCATCATCTGAGGCCCGCTGCAATCTGAGATCGCCAATATTGAAGCCGTAAGCTTGCGAGGCAAGGTAATAATCCGTAACGGGACCTGGCTCCTGCGCTATGACCTTCAAAGTTAGGTTCATAACATCGGTGAAATAGCTGGATAAGAGCAGAATGTCTTGATTGGGAGACAGCAGGGCGTCATGAAAATAACTGATGGCATGATTGGGATAGGGATCCACGGGTGCCAAGTCCCGGGGAAGAGCTGCCGCCGAATAACGCATGTAAAAGCACTTGTTGCCAGCTCCAGAGGCCTGATAGACCATCATAAATTTGGCGTTTTCCATGGCAAGGATCTTGTAGCGTTCCTCGCTAAAGGGTGAATAGCTAAGCCTTCTGGGTTCATTCCAGATTGGTGCACCGCTTTGGCTTAGCTTAAAACAACTGATCTCATTATCTCCCCATTGATTATCGCTCCAGGTAAAGAGTACAGAGTTGTCACTTAATTGTGTGATCTGTATATTTTGTTTACAGTGTTCGCCATCATCAATCAAGCGTCCGCTGGTGGGAGGATACAATACTCCGTTTTCTGTGAACACCTTGCTTCTCAGATCTCCAGAGGTATTGCTGCTATAATCCAGATAGGCAACGATATAACGGTTGTTATAGAGCCTGCTGATCACGGGCATATCCTGAGCACCGGCCTCCTGTGTGATCTGCAAAGGGGAATCCCAAAGCGCCACGCCATCGGAGCTGAATTTCTGTGCGTATATATCTCTGGATTCAGAGCTTAGATCGGTCCACACATAGACCATGGAGCCATCCGGACCCAAGGCATACTGTCCGGAGTAATCCACACTCAAAGATTCGCGGATCTTCACGCTGTTTTGCCAGATCGGTGCGGCACATATTGCGGTTGCTACCACCAGTAATAGTAGAACTAAAACACTCTTTTTCATATCTCCTCCAGGTTACTTTCGGGAGTCAAGTTCATCTTGCAAGACACCTGAAGTGCTTAAGAGAGCACATTATCAGATATCCAAGTTAGCGTCATGCGAATCTATATGCTTGATTCATTTACTACAAATGCCAAAGGTGATGTAGGATGCATAATACGTGCCAATCTTGCAGAATAGAACGCAGATGGCGCGGATGATTATAATTTACAATGTACGATGTACAATGGGAATGCTTCGCGGGCTTGGGCTGCCCTTTATCTGGCCTTCCAATTCACCCCAAAGCCTCACTTTGTTCCGCCCTGTCTTTGGTCTGCCAATCTCCGAATTGGCAGAAACACACTGTCAGTGAACAGTGCTGCTGCGCTTTGGTAGAGGCGGTTGCCGTACCGCCTTTCTTAAGTGGTGAAGTGATGAAGTGGTGGAGTGTGTTGCGCTGCTCCGCGTCGTGGACAAGCTTCCGATAGAACACTGATGACGCAGATGATTATGATTCACGCAGATCTATCTCTTTCCAATCCTCTAATCCTTAAGTCCTCGTGAAAGGAATAGAACACTGATGACGCAGATGATTATGATTAGAAGGATAAACAGAACTTGGTCTGCCAATCTCCGAATTGGCAGAAGTTACCGATAGAACTCTGACAACCTGATCTACCTGATTTACCTGATCAATAATAGAACACTGATGACGCAGATGATTATGATTCACGCAGATATATCTCCTTCTAATCCTGTAATCCTTAAAATCCTCGTGAAAGGAATAGAACTCAAGATGATTGGATAGACTGCTATCGTCCCCTGTAGGGGCAGACCTGTGTGTCTGCTCTATAAGCCCTGAAGGGGCGAACCTCTGATAGCGATGGGCGGCAGCCCGTCGATCTGGGCAGCTTACGTTTATCGATAAAACAAATATCCCTCACCCCCCTGTCATGAAAACCGAGGTTTTCATGACAGGGGAGTGAGGGATTAAACCATAATTCTTGTTTATCCGGCGCATGACCCGGGGTTCCGCTCCTCCACCCCACCAAACCGCAAGCGGTTTGGCGAGGACACCGGTCGCTTCACCCCGGGCTATAGAATGTCGCTCCTCCGGAGCTGGCGGGGATTTTATCGGGTGCTCCGGATACTACCTGAAATGCCGTTCCTTCGGAACTCTGGGGGTATTGATTGAACAAAAGAATCCGTACCGACGGTTCTGTTCCGAGGGGCTTACGCACCCTCGCTATGATCTTTCGCCCGCAAGGGGCTTTGTCCACAGGTTGATTTACTCCGGAGCTGGCGGGCAGACACGCAGGTCTGCACCTACAGGACTGTGGCTTTAGTCTCCCAGCTCCACACGTACGGTCTAATCCCTAGTCCCTAATCCCTAATCACTAAGCGAAGCCGCAGTCTCCCAGCTTCACACTTACCGGACTTGTCACTTGTCACTCGTCACTTGCACTCTCTGTTCACTGTTCACATCACCAGGCCATCCCCCGCACCGGAGCGCTTTCGGTCACATATTCGTTGATCCTGGCTTTTAGTACGTTAAACTCCATCTCGTGGCAGTTATCGTTGTTGAACCGGCTCATAATAGAGCTCATGGGAACATAAACCAAGCGGCTTCCCCCGCTATACTCGTCACGCCAGTAGGCACCGACATACTTCACGGCCTTGAGCTGACCAATCCGCGTCACCTGAATTGACAATTCCCAATCCGCCTGTACGTAGAGGATGATGGCAGCCGCCCAGGCTACCCAGGCATTGGCCTGAGCTTCGTCTCCCGAAAAACCTTTGGGGATCCAATAGACATCTCCGTCATGGTAGTCAATCTTGCCGTTGTAATAAAGCGTGTTCAGGACATCGTCAAAACTTATAGCGCTCAACAGAGCAATGTAGCAAAACAAAAACAGAAGCAAAGCAATTCTTTTCATGATCGCCTCCCACTTTTATTGTTTATTATAGCCGATGCGGAGACAAAGGCAAGGCTAAAGGGGATTATCTTGGTTCTGAGTAACTCACTGGAGTGGATATCCTTCCACTATACCCAGGAGCTCGGACAAGAGAAGGTGAGAGGTGGGGGGGATACTGACTGTGCTGCGCAGCTCTTGTCACTGGTCACTGGTCACTCCCAGAAAAGCGACAAGATGTCGCTTCCACTCTGTTCACTGTTCACTGACTAGGGTCACTTCCCAATGCAGAAATTGGCGAAGATCTCCCCCAGCATGTCTTCGCCGGCGGTGGTGCCCAGGATTTCCTGCAGGGCGGAGGCGGCTTCGATGAGGTCGAAGGCGATGAATTCGTAGCCCAGGTCGCTCTGATATGCCTTTAGTGACTCCTTGAGTGAGGTTATCGAGCGCTTCAGAGCTGCCAGTTGACGGCTATTGGTCACCAGCGCACCCTGAGGCAGCTCGCGGGGGAGCTGCAAGCGGTTCAGAATCTCGTTTTGCAGCGGCTGCAGTCCATGTTCCAGAACCGTGGAAAGAGGTAGCAGATTATCCGGCAGATTATGGGATTGCAAGTAGTTATACCATTCTTCCGCCGAGGGTAGGCTGTCGAATCCTGCCAGATCGATCTTGCTGAGGAGAGGGATCAGGCGAGGGTCATCGGCTGAGATCCCGGCAGGTGCCGAGCTGCTAAGTCCAGTGCTGCTGCTATCCTGCAGGTAGAGGATCAGGTCTGCGCTTTCTAAAAGCTTGTGAGTCTTGGAAATACCCATCTGTTCTATGCTGTCCTCAGAAAGCCGTAAGCCGGCTGTATCGAAGACTATCAGCTTGTAGCCGGCGAGCTGAACGTGCTCTTCCAGATAGTCGCGCGTGGTGCCGGGTTGGGGGCTGACCAGGGCGCGGTCTTCCTCCAGGAAAGCGTTGAAGAGTGAGGATTTACCAGCATTGGGTGCTCCTGCCAGGCAAAGGCGGATGCCTTCGCGGATGAACTTGCCGCCTCTGCTCTTCTCTGCCAGAGCCTCTGAAGCGGCAATAATACCGGAAAGCTCTATCTCAAAGGCAGATAGATCCAGTGGCAGGTCTTGATCCGAGAAGTCTATGGCCAGCTCTATTCTGATCCTGGCTTGGCGAATGCGCTCCAATAGCTCAGTCAAAGCCGTAGTGAGCTTGCCCTTCAGTTGCTGCAGAGCAGAGGCTTCCGCCTTCTCGCCCTCGGCGGTGATGAGATCGTTAACCGCTTCCGCCTGAATGAGATCGAGCTTGCCATTGAGATAGGCTCTGCGGGTGAATTCTCCAGGGGTGGCCAGCCGGCAATCCAGCAGCAGATCTTCCAGGATGCGGGCGACGATGAGGGGGTTGCCATGACAGCTCAGTTCAACCGTATCCTCTCCCGTATAACTATGTGGGGCAATGAATTTGTAGAGCAGCACCTCATCCAGGGCCGTGCCGTTTTGGGAGACATAACAGCCGTAGATGATGCTGTGGGAGGTGCTGGAGAGCAGCTTTTCCGGATGGTCAAAACGGGAGGCTGCCAGCTCAATTGCTCCTTTCCCGCTGATTCTAATAAGGCTAACGGCTGCCTGTCCCGGAGCACTGAGCGGGGCGCAGATGATATCTGTGAAAGTCATCGGTTCTGATTGAAGATAATATCTGCCAGAAGCTCCGGATCCAGACCTAGCATGTCATTGAGCTGGTTGATCTTGCCATGTGGAACAAACTCATCCGGATAGCCAAAGTTATGCACTTTACAGGCTTCTTTGGCCAAGAGCTGAGCGATTGTGCTGCCGATGCCACCCAAGCGGCTATTTGTTTCAAAAGTATAGATATGATGGCAGATACGCCCCAGATCAAGTAGCAGCTCTTCATCCAAAGGTTTGAGTGAGACCAGGTCGATAAGCCGGGCCGGCAGTCCTTTCTCAGCCAGTCTGGCCTGTACTCTCTGCGCCAACGGAAGGCTGTCTCCGGCTGAGACCAGGGCTATCTCTCCTTGTTTATGTAGTTGCAATGCTATGCCAGGGATAAACTTGTAATCTTCCACATTCTCGCAATTTGCAGTCCCTCTGGGGTAACGGATGGCGATGGGGCCATCCTTGTAGGCAGCGGCATATTCCAGGATGGCTTCCAGTTGCTGCGCGCTGGAAGGGGCAAAGAATTGCAGATTGGGCACGAAGTTCAGGAACGAGATGTCGAAAGCACCGTGGTGCGTGGCGCCGTCTTCGCCCACCAGGCCGGCTCTGTCTATACAGAAAACTACGGGGAGGCGAGGCAGGGCAACATCGTGAATGATCTGATCCAGAGCTCTCTGAAAGAAGGTGGAATAGATTGCCACAAAAGGTTTTGCACCTCCTGCGGCCATACCTGCTGCGAGGGTCACGGCGTGTTGTTCGGCGATGCCGACATCAAAGAATTGCTCGGGCAGGGCTGCCTCGAAACCGGAGAGGCCGGTGCCTGCTCCCATGGCGGCAGAGATGGCAACGATATTCTTGTTGTCCTTGGCGAGCAGCGTGAGTTTATTGCCCATGACCTCGCTCCAGCTTTCCTTGCCGCTGCATTGGGTTTTGCCGCTTTTGGGATCAAATCCGCCCACACCGTGGAATAGCGAGGCGTTGCGCTCGGCGGGCTGGTAGCCTTTGCCCTTGCGGGTGACGAGGTGGATGAGCACAGGGCCGACCATGTAATTCTTTACGCGCCTGAGGATTGCCATCACCTGCTCGATATTGTGGCCGTCGATGGGGCCGACGTATTTGAGCCCGAGATCTTCAAAGATGATGTTGGGCACCAGGATATTGATCATGGATTCCTCCAGCTTTTGAGCGCCATAGATGAAACGGCGGCGGATGCTGGAAGGCAGACTGTGGCTGATATCCCAGATCTGTTTTTTGAGGGAGTTATACTCACGGCTGGCGAGCATGCGCGCCATGTATTTCTGAAGGCCGCCCACGTTTTTGGAAATGGACATGGCGTTGTCGTTCAAGATCACGATGAACTTATTGGGCTGGAGGTGTCCGGCATGGTTGAGGGCTTCAAAGCTCATGCCTCCGGTGAGGGCGCCATCTCCGATCACCGCAATGCAGTGACCTCGCTCGCCTTTCAGATCGCGGGCGCAGGCCAGGCCCAGAGCGGCAGAGATGGAGGTGCTGGAGTGGCCGGTGCTAAAGTGGTCGTAAGGGCTTTCATCGCGGTTTGTGAAGCCGCTGATCCCGCCCAAGGTGCGCAGAGTGTCAAAGCGCTGGTTGCGTCCGGTGAGTATCTTCCAGGCATAGGCTTGGTGACCAACGTCCCAGACAATCTTATCTTGTTTGAAATCAAATACTTTGAGCAGGGCAATGGTGAAATCCACCGCACCCAGACTGGGTGCTATGTGGCCACCGTTGTGCGAAACCACGCCCACGATGCGCTTGCGGGTTTCGGCTGCCAGGGTCTTGAGCTCTTCATCGGAGAGCTTCTTTAAGTCGGATGGATCGTTGATTCTTTCCAGGATCATGTTTCCTCCTATTTGCTTTGGTCTGGTCTTTGCTCTTCCAGCTTGACCAGAATGATCTCCACCAGCACCAGTAAAAGTGCGGCGATCAGGAGATATTTCCACAAATCAAAGCCCAAACGGCTCTGAAAGATCTGGCTCTGCCAGTTCTTGGACAGTTGTTTATAAGTTCTGTGGCCGGAGAAATCCATCCGGCGATAGTCTCCCTCGGTGTAATCCGGATCGACTGCCAGGGCTTCTTCGACCAGGTCAAAACGGGTGTAAAGACCGGGTTCGGTGAGCTTGTAGCTGCGGTTGGCAAGCTCTATGCGGCTGCCATCGGGCAGAGTGAGGGCAGAGGCTCTCACTGGGTCTCCGAGGGCTTTCTTGCTCAGTTCCGGGTTGCCCGCTCCCAGATATTGAAAGCTGCGCATCATCAGCACCGGGAAGGCAGGATCGAGCAGGAATCTGCTGCGTTGGCTGGATAGATCCAGGGTGAGGAGTAGAGATTTCTCTCCCGCCAGCATCAGGGCATCTCCTCCGGCAGAAAGGATGGGGTTGGCGGTTCCCCGGCTCCGGGCAGGATGGAAATCTGCCACGCTCTGCAGGCTGTTCTGACGATCTGCCACCAGGGAGCTGATATAGTGATGCTGATTCACAAAATCGATGCTGCGGGGGCTTTGGGAATACTCTCCCAGAGAGATGGAGAAATGCTGCTGAAGCCAGGCTTTATAGTCCTGATTGAGGCTGGAGCCTATGGTGTAGATGATGCCCTTGCCCGCTGCAGCGCTGCTGGTGAGCAGCTCCCGCAAGCGGGGATTGAAGCTGCGGATTCCGCTGAGCAGGATGAGGTTGTAGTCTTTCAGAACGGCGTTGTTCAGGTTGGAGGGATGGATGGTGCTGCTGAGGCCACCGCTGCCTGTATAAACGCTCAAGATTGAGGCCAGGGCGGCAGGAACGCTGCCGGTTTCGCTGATGATTACCACCCGGGGATTGAGATAGAAGGGGAAGGCAAAATAGCTGCGGTTATCGGCTTCCAGACGGTCGTCCAGCACCTCGATATAGCCATTCTGCCAGCCATCGGTCTGCAGCTCGATCTGGATGGTTTCGGTTACGGACTCCCGGGCAGGAAGGCTCACAAATTTCTCTCCCAGCTTGATGCCGTTTACCACAGCTTTGACCAGCACGTCTTCACGCGCACTGCTGCCGTAGTTCGTGAGTTTAAATTCTATTGTCTGGCTGCGCTTACGCTCCACCAATTGTGCCAGAGGCTTGGCTTCCTGAACGCTCAGATTGGCAGGCTCCTCCACCCTGGGCAGGGGAATCATCAGAACGGGATAGGCGGTCTTTTTGGGGTAATCCTGAGCCTGTAGATCGGTAAGCAGGTGAATCTCCCTGTTGGGGAGCTGAGTCTCCGCCAGCTTGCGTTCTGCCAGCTTGTGGAGCTCTTCCAGGCTGGACGGCAGGTGAGTGATCTTTACGCTCTGCAAAAGCTCGGGTGGAATCCTACCCGGCAGGATCTGAGCATGAAGGCTGTTCCAGTGCTCATCGGAGGTGATCAGGATCAGACGATCGTCACTCTTTGTAAGCTTGTTCAGCTCCAGCAAGCGTTCTTTGGCGTGTTCCAAAAGGCTTTTGGTGCCGGAGATCCGGTCCATGCTGTAGGAAGTGTCCAGGATGATTGCCAGGGCTGTGGGAGGATGTTTTCCAGAGGGTTTGAGCAGGCCGGAACGCAGCATGGGCCTCGCTACCGAGAGCACCACCAGCAGAATGATCAGCATCCGGATGATGAGCAGCAGGAGGTTCTTCAGCTTGGCGCGTTTCTTCTCCTGCTCTTGACTAAGCTTGATAAAGCGCAGAGAGGAAAAGATCACCCGCTTGGGCTTGCGTTTGGCCAATAGCCAGATCAGAAGAGGCAGAATTGTGGCTGCCGCAAAGATCAGGAGCCCGGTATTCAGGAAGGATAGCTGAAACATTTACTCACACCCTCAGGCAGGGCTTCACTGGAAATCCACTCCCATGGAAAAGAGATATTGGCTGTCTTTCAGCACCATGCCACGGTTGGTCATGGAGACGTCAAACCGGAAGATATTGTAGTTGTAACCTGTTCCAAACGTATAGTTTATGTTTTTGGTGCCATAAAAATCATGCGAGAACATTCCGAGGCGCAGTCCCAAGCCCTGGGAGGAATTTTCTGCACCCATCAGGCTGCTGCCACCCCAAGTCCAATTGTGCTCCAGACCGAAGTGGTAGCTAGTGCCGGGATCTTTGGCGACCTTGTACTGAATGCCGCCCAGCAGGGTGGTGTTGCCGCTGTGATACTCTGCACCGAGTGCCATTCTGCGTTGCACCGGCTTGGAAGGATAGTTCTCCCAATAGAGCCGGGAAAAGATATCGTAAACCACTCCGCCAAAGGTGAAATCCCCCTGATCGTAGGTGAAGCCCAGATCAGCGCCAAAGCCCTTGACTTTGTCGTCGATAAAGGAATCCCGGATCAGGCTGAGACCCACTTTATGCTCTTTGAGATAGACCAGGCGTCCGCTGTAATACTTCAGGCTCAGTCCCGCTTTCAGAGCCGGATAGCGGCTATCCGAAGCGGCCAGGGAAAGCTGTACTTTGTCCATCTTGTAGTCGTAATAGAGCAGGCTGTCACCCGCAGCGTTCCAGCGATTGATGTGCACATTGGCAGCCGGATGATAGGCAAAGCCAAATTGTTTGGAACTCAGAACGAAGTATTGAAATTGCTTGTCACGCAGAGCATTGGAGATCTGCATCGCTTGCCAGATGGACATATCGTCGTCATTTGCCAGCCGGAAGGATGTGCTGAGACTGGTGTGTTCGTTACCCACCAATACCGCAGGATTGTGATAGGTGCCAAAGGCATCCACCGAGCCTGTGATATTCATCCCGCCCATACCCATGGAGATGGGAGAGACGTTATGCTCCGGCAGGTTGTAATCGTATTCCGTGATGGGTAGAACAGTCTGGGCAAAGATCGCTCCCAGGCTCAGAACTATCACCAGACAAAGTATATAGCTTTTCATTAGTCTCCTTTACAAGGCAGCCCCGGGGATGCCCTTTTTCTGCATTGACGAGTGTACCCACAGCGCCAGATAATAGCCGCCCACTCCGGTGAAGAGCCCCATCACCATGTCTATAAACCAGTGATAATGGCAATAAACCGTGGCCAGAGCCAGGAAGAAACTAATCACCACAAAGAGATAGCCCAGCTTGCGCAGATGCCGCAGAGCCGAGACGGTGAGCACAGTGGCAATCGCTACGTGGGATGAAGGGAAGGCTCCGCCCAAGTGTTTGCTAACGTTATAGATATAGGCCATGATATGGGTAAAGGGTCCGCCCCGGTAGAGCTTGGTGAGTTCCATCGCCTCCGGGAAATATCTCCCCCCGATCACCGGCAACAGTGAGAAGAGGAAATAACAGAGGTAAAACACAAAACTGAGCGTGAAGATGATCTCCCCAAAGGCCTTTTTGTTCTTGAAATAGAAATAGAGCGGCAAGCCTGCAATCATCGGATAATAGCAGAAATAGGCAAAGTGAAAGAGCTCCGAAATCCACCAGGAATCGTACTTCACTCCCCACTCCATAGAGGGCAGATAGCCAAAGATACTGCGGTCAATCTCGTAGAAAAAGGGATCGATCCACTGGGGGAAGAGTATGCGGTTCACACTGTATAAGGACGTGAAGAAGAAGCCAAAGAAAGCCACCGGATAGATGCCCCGCACAAAGCTGAGCAAGCGGTAGAGCTTGCTCTTGGCAGAGGGATCGAGCTGCGCCTGTCCATAGGCGAGCAGCAGGATAAAGCCTGCTATCACAGAGAAATACAGGGTATGCTTGTAAGGCTCCACGGCGCGTCCCACCAGCATCCCAAGGCCCAGATAGAGCAGAATCCAGGCGCAATAGACGAGGCTGATGAGATCCAGAGAACTGAGGCTAACCCGGTTAATCGATCTTGGTTTCATAGATTCTATAGGTTTTATAGGGATCGGCATCCAGCATCTCCGCCACGCGCACCATCATGGTGTTGCATTCCAGCACCCAGGAAAACTCCCCATAATAGATCCCCTTGGGAATCCCGTTTTTGTAGGAGTAGTAATGAAATATCGTATCTATCCCGCGGTTCTTGTATTCTTCCAACACGCCCATCACGATCACCCGGGCAGAGCTGATCCGCTTCTTGGCGATGGCGGCTTTGAGCAGAGTGAGAGGATTGACCCGGCCGTGCATGACCTTGAGCACTTCGTTGTAATTTGGCAGAGCCAGGCTGAAGCCCACCGGCTTGCCATCGATCTCGGCAAAGAGCACCAGATCGGGATCCACCAAAGGCAGCATCTCGTCCACCAGATGGTGAAACTCCGCTTCTGTGAAGGGCACCGCACCCCAGTTATATTGCCAGGCCTCGGAGTAGAGCCGGAACACGGTCTCTATATCCTTACGCATCTGCACCTTATTCCGGCTGAGAGTATGGATGGTGGCCTTGGAACGCCTGAGGAGAGCATCGTGCAGCTTGGCCACCCGTTCCGGAATCTCCCGCTTCTCCGAGAAATAGGCATACATATCCATGGCTTTGGTGAGTCCATAGCCTTCGTAAAGCTTTTGATAATAAGGCAGTGCATGCGTCATCATCACAAAAGGAGGCGTCTCGAAGCCTTTCACCAGGAGCCCGCACTCTTCGTTGATCGTGAGGTTAAAGGGTCCCCTCATGCCTTCCCGCTTTTTGGCTTTGTTCCAGCGGTAGGCAGTCTCAAAGAGGGCATTGGCAACTTCCTGGTCGTTGATACACTCGAAGAAACCAAAGAAGCCCATCTCGTCCTTATGCTCGAGGTTGTGCCGGGTATTGGTTTGCGCGGAGATACGTCCCACTAGCTTATTATCTTTGTATGCCACAAAGAGTTCTGCTTCCGAATGCAGATAAAAAGGATTCTTGGTGGGATCAAAGAACTTGATCTGATCACTGATCAGGGGCGGCACCCAGTTCGGATCATTTTTGTAAAGACGGAACGGTAGCATGATGAAGCTCTTAAGCTCTTTTCTGCTGCTAACCTTGCGAATTTCGACCATCATCTCCTCCTTAGATCTCACCGAGTTTCTTGGACACCAAGAAGTTAAGCACGCCCATCGTAATCATCATACCCATGCCCAGAGGCGTGTAGTAACGGGGCAATTCCTGATTTAGAAAAGGCAGGAAGGGCGTGAGCAGGGAAGTGAGCAGCACCGGGAAGATCACGATCAGATATTGGGCAAAACGGATCTGCTTCCAAGCCAGCACCAGGATTCCAGCAAGGATCCCCGTAAAGATAGTCGGCATCAGGCTAAAGTATGCGGCCACACCCAGATAGGTGAAGATACCACGGCCACCGCGAAAGTGGCTGATAAAGGGCAGACAATGCCCAATCAACATAAAGATGGCATAGACCATCATGATGCTGGGATCATAGAGCAGATCCAGCCGGATGGCACCGCTCACACTGTTTAGAAACACCAGAGTCAGATTTACCAGTGAGAGAAAGAGATAGCTCTTGGCGGCATCGATTGCTCCCACCAGAATTCCCAGAGGTTTGGAAACGTTTACAAAGATGTTTTCCGTATCGGCCAAACCCGTGCCGATCCGGTAGATATTGAGGGAACGAACGCTCTTGGTGATGATCCGGGCAGTGGAAAAACCCCCGATTACATAGGCCAGAACGGCAATCAGCGCCATCACGATAAAGATCACAGCGCACTCCCGTAGTCTCTGGCTCCAAAGATCGCACTGCCGATCCTCACAAGGTTTGAGCCTGCTTCCAGGGCAAGCAGATAGTCATCCGTCATCCCCATGGAGAGCACAGTCAGTTTCAGATTTGGTAGGTCTTGGTTCAGCATGTCAAAAAGCTCCTTAAGCCTGGCAAAACCCCCTCGAACAGCCTCGGTATCCTCCGACAACAACCCAATAGTCATAAGCCCGCATATCTTTATATTGCCATATCTTAGTATCTCTTCCACAGCGCTTTTCACTGCCTCAGCAGCAAAGCCGCCCTTGGAGGCCTCGCCGGATGTATTGACCTGTAACAGAACACTTTGCACCCGATCGGGAAAGAGAGAGGCGTTCTGAAGCGAGATCTCACCCGCCAGAGCCAGGGAATCCACCGAGTGTATCAGCTCCGGCTCCAGCTTGAGCAGTTGCTTTACCTTGTTACGTTGCAGACGGCCAATGAAGTGGAAAGCAGGCTCCAAACCCGCCGCGGCGCACAGAGCACGAAGTTCCGGCACTTTAACGGAGGCTTCCTGTACCTTATTCTCCCCAAAAGCCATTATTCCTGCCTGCAGGGCGGGAAATACTTCTGGGGCAGAGTGCGTCTTGGACACCGCTAAGAGCAAGCAATCGTTGGGCTTACGCCCTAGTTCCAAGAGCTGGGCTGCGATCTTCTCTTCTATCTGTTTGATCCTGTCCCCTAGGGTGGACATCGATACTCCTTCTGCGCTAACTTACTATTTCAGACGTATTTTAGATAACACTTCAGGTTTTCAGGCAGCCGGGATGTGTCAAGAATAATCGTTCATTCAGGAGTTAATAGTGAGGAGTTAATAGTTAATGCAGACGCTGCTGACGCCTCGCGGGTAAGCAAGTGCAAAGTGACAACGAAATCTGCAGATTGTGCAGCGAAAACTGCAAACTGTCGCATCGTAGGACATCCTTACTCATCCTTACCAAGACCCTTTTAGGTAGCTATTGACAGGATATCTGCAAATCAGATCACCGAAAATTTCAAATTCTGACAGGGTTTCTGCATATCAATTTATTGGTTTAGATATCACTCGCAACACCTAACAACACAGCTACCTGCTCTGCTTCAGAGATCAGACCAGATTTCGAGTTTTTTACGGCTGTTAGCTGCTCTTTTATGGATACATAGTTATCGTTCTCAATCAATGTAATAAGGTATTGGCTGTGAGTTTTATACAGATATTCCAAATTAAAGATGTGCTCTTTGTTCTTCAAATATAATCGATAAAACAGACCTATCCATTTGTATGCCAGCTCACGATCACCCAACATATTAAACAATACAACCAGAAGAGTTACACCTGTAATCAAATAATCGTATGACCAAGCCAGGTGCAGTAGAGGGTAATTGTACCACAAATTCTCGAAGGTTAATGGTAGTCCGCTTGTTTCATCATTAAGTTCTAGATTGTCGCTTTTAGATGCCTCACAGATCCAAACATTTTTAATATATAAGGTAACCCGAATCAATATGCTCTTTTCAGTATCATTATATAGTGTGGGATCGAAGTTTAGCTCTTTTAGCCCGTAAAGAAATCCCTCTGATAGCTCTTTCACGGCTTCAATTACTTTGCTTTGAGAAAGATAAAGAGCTGCCAAGACTTGAAAACAGTCAATTTTCATCTCATTCTTTAGGTAAGCATTTCGTCTAGTAATCTTAATTATGTCAGCAACATATACGGCTTTATCGTGCAAAAGTGAGCGTGATATTAAATGAGCTAACTGCTTGATTTTGAAGTACAAGTCAATTACTCTGGTATTGTTTTTGTCGGGTGTGTAGCTGTTCAATGCATTTTCAAACAGAAGACAAGCAAAATCATCTTGGGATTTTCCAAGATTCGCTAGGTACAATTGGGACGCGTATGTTGAATAAAGGTAGTACCTAGATTCAGGATCTAAATCATGATAATTTTGAACTAACTGAGAGTAAATCACAGATACCTTATTTATATCTTTTAGTTCCTCACCATGTATTATCAATTCGTTTTTAGCAATAGCAATCCTCATGGAAGTACTTTCAATTTCATCAGAAATTGATTTAGCTCTTTCTAGTACAGATAGACAGTATTGGATTTGATCCTTTGTCCTTTGGCTCTCAAACAATCTGAGATAAACTGCTTCGAATATGCTAAATACTAGTTCGTCGAACACAGAAGATTTGAAGAGTCTTAATTTCATAACGATGCTAAATGTAGCTGCTGTTGAAAAAACCTCATTGAATTGCTCTATGCTAAAATCCATTGAACTTAGCCAAAAATAGTTAATCAACATATCGAGCATATCTGTGCTTCCACTAATCTCCAGTATTGAGTCCCTCAGGTTTGCGGAATACAGTTGATTTTTTTCATCGTCTAACACGGCTTGAATTTGGTTTATGTTCAGATGAACTAAATTAATCACTTTTAGATACAGCTTTGCGTCAAGATTGTTAGTTTTAACCAATAACCCAAGGATGCTCATAACAGATATATAATCGAAGTTGCTAGGTAAATCTAACAATCGGATCAAGTCGTCTCTAAGAAATGTGAAATTCTGCCCAAGCCTCTTGCTGATGCAAAGTTGGAAAAATCTGATCTGAGCTTGTATGCTTATCGGTACAAGTTCTGGGATGCTCTTAGATGCCCATAAAGGTCTCAGCAAGAAATCGTCAGCTACCATGTTAAAAACGGCATCAGATGCATCCAATAATGCCAATGTTACTATAAAACACTCACTTAGCAATAAGTTGAAGTCATTCAGCTTGATGGCGTACGTTATTATTGAATTCGATGTTAAAACATCTAATCTTTCCCCTCTTGCATGAGTTATATTTTGCACGCGACTCTGCCATATCTGCCTTTTATCCGATTCAGAAATATACTTTTCACCCATTCTTTTGATTAACGGATTAATGGAGTATAAGCCTTGTGTCTGATCGAGCCATATCCCGGCAACCTGCTGGAGAGCTTTATCCAAATTGGATGTAACAGGTGGTAATTCAGATAACTGGGATATTGTATTCATACTAATGGGCTCTAATAGTAGATCTAGCTTATAAATGAGATTTCTAGCATCGTCATCAACAGTGTTTTCAATAAACTCTGTTCGAACGTAATTTATCGAATTTGAAGCATATCTCTCTCTAATAACATTTTCAATGGTTTGAATGTTTCCAAAATCCCAGTTGGATTTATCCAGATATTCAATTAAGGTCTTAACTAATACTGGATTGCCATTGGTTATGTTTGCAATCAACCGTGCAAATCGACTATACCCTTTTGATTCTAGGAATAGTGCTATATCATCATGTGAGATGGGTGGGATTTTGTAGTAATGTGCAGAGCTCAGATTGTATTTAGGATTCAGATTCGAAACTAATGCATTTATACATATCAAATTCCCAGCCTGTACATGAGCAGTAATAAGATCATTTAATACATTAATCTCCGTCTCTGTTGGCAATGTAGCTGGTAGGTTGTCTATTACTAATAAAGTTTTGTTCTTCTTGATCAGTTGAGAAAAACCCCTCATCGTAGCAACGCTAAACTTTTTATTCAATCTCTTTACGTAGTGTTCGATAGCATGAAAGAATGAGTATTGCCCCACAATTGGGATGTAATGTAGTTGATAATCTAACAGCTTGGATAGCGACAAGGATAGAATCGTCTTCCCTTTATACCGCCCCCCGTACAGTACAACTATCGGTGATTCAGAGAGCAGCTTCTTGATCTGCTCAATATCTTTGTTTCGTAATACATGATTGGTTGGTAGAAGTGGTTCATAATATTTATAAGGTATTTCATCTAACTGGTTACTATGTCTAGAAGCAAGATCAAACAAAGACGACATACCCACATTGATGTTCTGTACAACCGTAGAATTGACAATGTCTCCAGCCGCCTGAATGGCGGTTCCAGTATTAATCTGTTTTGTCGAACCTTGAAACAGATTGCTTAACTTCTGAAGCATGTACATCTCCTCCAATTTGAATTGCATTACCTTTGGTGTTCTTGAGGGAGATTCTCTTTTTCGACACTACTCTAACTCCCTTCTTTGCTCCAATAAATGTTAGTATGGCTGACACTATTAGAATAAAAGGTTTTAACAGCCATGAATAACTGCTGACTAGCTGTGCAAGATTCATCTTATTCTCCTTATAATATCAAAATATGGTTCGTGAATGATGTATGTTTACGTGCAAAATGACGTAGATTGTTAAGCAAGCATGCTCCGAAAGATCACTTTATCTTTATCTGAAAGTTCATTATATTTCTCAACCAACCACTCTATCTTGATCTCACTCAGCCTTTTATCAAGAGCGGTTCTTATCTTCTCTAGCTTCTTCAAATGGGCATCAGTTACATAAGCTGGCGGACTCGATAGCTTATTCTGGAGCTGGTTGGCCGATGCAACATCCATGTCTGGAATATCCGGTTCAATTGCTAGGATACTATCTGCCCATTCCTTACTAAGCTGCTTACGAGAATCAGATATGGTTTTGACAATGTTCTTGATCACATCTTCGGGTGGCCATGGAAGTTCATCCTCAGCAAGCTTGGAGACTGTCTCTTGTTCAACTTCTGTAGAGAGTGTATCAAAAGAACTCCAGGTTAGGTTGATGTCGCATAAGCGACCGTATGATCGTTTAAACTGATGTAGCGCCTTTTTTAATATATGAAAGTCTTCCAGGTCAGATTCCAGTCCATCGTAGGCTCTGATGAGAGAATCAAGTTCCTCCAACAACTCATCTATTGAATCCTCAGTTGTTATCTTAGAAGTCCAAACTTTATCTGCTCTTTTCGTGATTTCATTTTCGGATGTGGTTAGAGAATCATAGAAGTCTTTGAGGCCTTTTCTTACAACCTGCAGTTCATTAAGGTTGATTCTCTGAAACATACCCTTGAGCTTACTGGCATAGCTTTTGGCTACATCTTTGGCTGTCCTGATATCTTTGAGTCTATTGGTGCCAAGGACACCATGGCTGATTCGTATCCAATTATCAACCTCACTAATCAATCTACGAGCCTCGGCAACATCTTCTACCCTACGAATCAATGATCTAACTCGAGCATCCAGATTACTGGCTTCATTATCAAGTCCAAGATCCTCCAGATTAGGTTTTACTTTATTCAGCATCAGATGTTTGAATTCTCCCACATGATCAGGAGATTCGGATTTGGGGCTAATATGAGCAAGCCAATCCGGAAACACTTGGATAATAGTTTGTCTGCCTTCAACCAGAACCGGTCGCATATCATCGATCTGTTCATCTATCCACAGAGGTTTTTCAGATTCTAGCTTAGCTATTAAGCGCTTTAGAGAAGAGCAGCCCCAAGATAATGGGATAACATTTCCATTCTCGGTATTATTCTTAATCCTCATTATCGCATCGTCTTTTGCTTCTTCCATTTCATCAATTTTCTTTGCTGATTCATTTGCTTGCTCAGTCAGTCTTTGCTCTCGATGAAAAAGCTCTGGAGGCACGGGTATTTTTTCTTTCAGAACTTCAGATCGCTCCATGCAATCTACACGGGCTATGTGGCTATCTGCCTGCTCCCACTCGTCTAGGAGGGCTTCCCACTCAGACGTGTCATCAGATCTGAGGAGTAGATAAGCATCGTCCAAGACAGACGGATTGAAGTGTCTTGATCTGATAAGATTGTCGCCTGCCCACCCATTGACAGTTGTATACTGTTGATTTTTGAATACGTTCAAGGTGTTGCTGCGTGGGGAGATGTAAACGCTCAAGAATAATCCGGCTGAGTCTAGATTAGCTCCAAAGGGCGGCTTGATCATGGTGTCATACATTTCGCGCAAGGACAGCATCCGTTCTTGTAGTATCTCATCCCATTCGATCGAAAGTTTCTTTAGAATGTTATTGGTAGGCCGTCTGTTGATTTTCCCATTTGCGGAGAATATACCCCAAGCATCTTTGAGAACGCTGTTTGCCCTATTCTTGTCTTTTACCGGTTTTGCCATTACCGTGCTATAATCCAGGGTTGAGTGCATCAATTCCCGGGTCAGCATGGAACATGTGTCAGCAGCGTTTCCTCTAGAGGTGGCAAAGCCATCAAAAGGAAACAGAATAGGATGAGTGTAGATTTGTTTGAACAGCTCTGTTGCTGCCTTACTCAGTCTCAATCCTTCCAATTGCTTTCCGCCCAGCGAGATATACCTCTTCTCTTTCAATAGGACTTCTACAGCTTCTTGTATAGAACGTTCGATTTTCACGCGATGTGATTCAACAAGATTGCCGAATTTTGCTAGTTCTTCGTTGGAGAGGGAATCCAGGATAGATAACTCGATGAGTCCTTGCCCCAATTTCGCTTCAACATCATACAGAAACACCAATAATATTGGAACAGCTTTAACCTTGAGTGACTCTGCGGATGATTTGAGAAGTTTATGAGCTTCTCGAGAAACGCTGTCTATATCAGCAGTTTCCCCTAGGTAAACATAGATAACTGATCCCCTGGGATCATCAATACTCTCTGCTTTTGACCATCTGTCAGTCTCGAGTATTATCTGCTGAGGCAATGTGTCCAGATTTGCCACTTTTGCCTGAAAAGCCCACTCAGGGGTGCTGATCTTGTTCTCCTCAGCAAAATCACTCTGTATATCTTTGATCAGATCACAACAATCCTTGATGGAAGATACGAATAACTGGGCCTGGGCGTTTTCATCATAACTGGCTGAAAGCCTCCGGATGTGATTGATGAACTGACTTCTGGGAAGCGCGTCACTAAGAATATCAAAGCTTTTGTATGCCTCATCCCACTCTATGGCGTTGTACTCATCAAGCAAAGTTTGTAATTCTACAGCCAGTACAGCCTTGTCCATATTGGTCAAAGCTTCTAGAGCTTCGATTGCATCCGCCCGGTTTGCTGCTACCAAGCCTAGTTTAGAACTTAGTACGACTGCTTTTAGAATCCTTATCTGATTTATAGAATACTTTGTAGCATACTTCGACATGACTGTCTGGTATGCTTGCATGATGGTTCCTTGCGCTCCAGATTCTTCAGAACTCAGTAGTTCTTGGATAAAAGAATTGCTCATCATGTCTACAGCGGCAATCCTCCAATCTTTGTGTTCTGATATTTGGCTCGATTCATACTGGTTAAAAGCTTCAATCAATAAAGCCAGGGCAGATCTTTCCTGTAAATGGCTTCCAACCGCAGAAAGGTAGTACAGGAGCCATACACTATATGCTGATAAAGGCCAAGATCCTTTACTAACTATCTTATGAAATAGGTCTGCATCATTCCAGACCTGAATATGTTTTGAGCTAGGAAACCACTCATTGATCTTCGTTCGTT
This sequence comes from Candidatus Cloacimonadota bacterium, assembly GCA_023421135.1. Classification (GTDB taxonomy): domain Bacteria; phylum Cloacimonadota; class Cloacimonadia; order Cloacimonadales; family Cloacimonadaceae; genus PHBP01. The sequence goes on from JAEZUG010000088.1 coordinate 36,159, forward strand.
CAAGATTTGAAGTTTGGTAGGCTGATTTCCCCTCAAGAATTTGATCTAAATACTGGGGATTCTTCTTTTCGATCAGATTGGCAATGAGCGTTTCAAGATTGGTAGACAGATAAAGCTTATCAGCAGTTTGATACCGGCTAATGTATCTCTGCATCTCGTTTTTTTGCTCAGTAGCCATACGTTGAAGATATGCATTCAGTTCAAATTGGATAAATCCTACGAAACAGACTTTAGGTGAGTAGGCTTGTGTGGCTTCAAATAGCTCTTGAAGGACCCCGCTTCCGGCTAAATGACTTCGAGTAGAGGCGAATTCCATATATTTCCCAAACTCATCAAACAGGATGACAAGGGACTGATATGGATTTCCTTCGCCACAGTAGACTTCTACAGTTCTGCCGATCAGCTCTTGTACTGATTCGCCCTGTAGGTTTCTAATCTGCATATCATGTTTGCTTAAGAACTTGTTTACATTGATGTATGTAGCCTCATCCTGCTGTTCCAGCAATGCTATGATATCCGCCGGGCTAGCACCTCCACAAATCTCGGACAGTTCCTCCTGTAACTGGGGACTGGTGACCCAATTCAGCATCCTGACTGCTTGTTGGAATCTGGGTCTTAGATCTTCGATTGGTTTTACGTCATGTCCATCCCTGCGTAGAACTTGTATGATCTGGTTGGATAATCCATGTATAAAGTCGAATTTGGTGAGTCCATTAAGAGCAATGACTAAACAGGGTTTATCAGCATCATCGAGTAAAAGCCCAATTTCATCACCTATCTGCTTATCTGCAGATGAAATATTAGCCAGGATGTCAGCGGGGGTGTTGTCTACAGGAGCACTCAGTAACTCCGCGATTGTAACACCAAGGTGTGATTTTCCGGTTCCATATCCTGCTATGGCCAATGTAAACGGGACATCTTCATGGCCATAAGATCTTTTCACTATTGCCTTGGTGAAGCTTGCTGTATCAATTAGCTTGTGACCATGAGTATATCCTACTTCATCCTGAGAAACACCATGATAGGCAGGTCCATGAAAAACAAATGCTTCAGCCGCTAATCGTGATTTGTCAGGATCACTTATGTACCAATCGATATTTACAGCTCCATTGAAGAGCTTATCTCCCCTAAACTTTACGATGTCCTTTAAGATCATTATTTCCTCCAGTCCCTAGATCATATCATCGAACATTTGATTGTATGCTTCTCTAGCCGTTTTCATAGGGCTCAGAATCCATGGATTCATGTGTCTGTCCACCCTAAGAATTCCCTTTCTCTCGACCATATCGAGTATATCTGACATTCCTTGTCCCAGCCACCTGCAAACCGTCAGCCATCCTGTTTTCTGTTCGATTTCAGCGGTTGAAACCTGATTCTGCTTTGGGAACCAGAGTTCCATCGAACTTATAATCCATGCTCCATAACCCCTGGCCAGATCTTCTTTGATTGGTGCCTTTTTACGAGTTATCATCTTGCCATCATCTTGAAAAGCGCCACAAACCTTAAAAGACGCTTCATCCTCGTACATACTGAGAAGAGGTCCAATTAAACTGCGATTACTGCTACCGTACTTAGATTCCAGCATGTTTTCCAGGTCGTTTCTTGAAAATTTGTCTCCCAGGCTGTGGTAACCTGACCAAAACACAAAGTGCCAAAGCTCAGCTCCTGTAGACTTGTTACACAGGTTAAGATGACATAACCATTGGCTCACATCAGTTTTTACAAAGGGGTCTTCCTTCAGGATCACTCTTCCAAGATCTGTTAACTCCGGACTTATTAACATATCTTTGTTTCTTTTAATCGTTATCAGGCCCATTCCCTGACAATAATCTATCGTTGGAAGCACTTTCCCTGATGACTCACCAGTGGGAATCCCTGTCTTGTCAGAAATTGCTTGAGCATCGCCAGATCGGCCTTCAGCTGCAAACTTTAGAATTGCATTGATATATTGCCGCTCCGGTTTGAAAGTACGGTGGAAGTTCCTGGGCAAGCGTGTATTGACTTCTTTCTTAGCCATGGAAACCTCTTTCTTCAAGGGGGGAGATGCGAATCTTCTGTGCTTTCAATCTCAGTTCTCCAGATAGATCATCCAGGTGCCTTCCTAAAACCCAGCATTCACCCTTTTGGAGTTTTGCCAACCGATTTGTCCATTCCTTCACCGGAATATCGCTAATAGCATTGTTAAGCAGTTGAGCGTGCTCCTTCATCTCATTCTCTGTAGGCTTGAAGAATAGCTTCATTTCCGCTTGAAATAGCCTACTGACCTTTGCATCAGAGACACCGCCAACTCCTTTAACAGTTTGAGTTGCTGTTATCAAGGCCAAGCCATGTTTTCTTCCTTCTGTAAGGTACTTTGCCACTGGCGCGTCGGGGCCCAGATCTAGGTTTTGAACTTCGTCTAGTACAATGACCTTGGGTAAATGCTTTCCACCATAGCTGCTAACGTAGTTGTAAAGGTCCCATAAAACAAATTCTATGATAGCTCTTGATGAGTGCTTGTCAACTTTATGGAATTGGAAGACTCTGCTTCTATTCTTTTCATCAGCAAACAGCTCATTCCATCCAATTTCCCTTCTGTCGACCAAAAAGGGTTTGCTTGTAATAAACGGTTTCAGTTTGGTGATAGTAGTCTGTACAGTGTTCTTTGTGTATAGCGGATCATCGAGGTATTCATAAAACATCTCCAGCATCTTGTCCAGATTGAATTCATCGCCATATCGTTCAATACCGGTTTGAATGACTTCAATAGTGAAAGGAAGCTGCTGGGTTCCAAGATCATAGACATTCTTAAAAATCGAAGATACTCGCTTTGAGATTGTGATTGGAGTATCCTTGAATTTCATGCCATCCTGTTCGCTGACTTGAGCTTTGAAAGGATTGATAGGAAGTGGATCATTGTATATGAACGTCTGTCCATCACTAGTAATAATCGGTTTTGCAGCAGTCTCTATGTTGTTTGGGACAAAGCCATCTGTGTAATCTATGACTAGGCTGTTCTGGTTCTGCCTGGCCATTTCGCATAGAAGGCATTGTATTGCGTATGTTTTACCCATTCCGGATGTGCCGAATATCACCATATGTCTGTTTGCTAAGCTATCATGCCCAAACTCCCAATAGACTTCTTTGCCACCTGTGGTTTTGCCCAGGAGAATCCTCTCAGGAATCTTGGGCAACACAATATCATCGTCTTCCCGATGGCCTTCTTCATCCTCCTGCTCTTGCTCAGTATCAGGCTGGTCTTCCGTTGACTCCTCTTGAGGGGGCTCAGGGCTTGTTTCGTCATCCCAATTAGGCGTAGTTTCTCTTCCATCATCTTCAGGCTCATCATCGGCCCAATCTGCCAGAGAGTCACCGGGTTGAAAGTCTTCATCTTCCGGACTAGGGGGTAGGTCGATGTCTTCAATTTGCTGCATTACGTTCTCATCTTCTGATAGAGGCTCGTCCAGAAATTCAGCAATTACTCCTGTGTTTTCATCTGTAGATTGAGCAAGTACTTTGATGTAATTCCTGCCTATTGAAAACACATTAGCTTTGCCAGTAGAAGTCTCATTGTTGTTCCAAGAACCTGACTTCTTGAATGTGCCATGCTCATCATCAATCCAGAAAGCCATCACGGAAGCGCTCCATGATATTCCGTAATCTCCTTCGGCTAGTTTCTCCAACGCTGATATGACCTGCTGTTCGTGATATTTGTCTATCCTGGCCTTAGCAGCTATCAGGCGGTGTAATTGCATCCACCAATAGCGGCGATCAGGCTTATCGTCGTCGAGATTTTGCTGCTCCTGGAAATTCGGTTTGAATGCCTTTACCAATACACTCAACCCGTTATTGATCTGGTGTTTTGCCTTAATCAACAGTTCTTCTGATTTATTCCCCATTTTACACTCAATCAGATGCAGGTTCAGGTGCACACGGTTATCCTGACCTATGTTCGCCTTTAGCCACAGCAGATCAGGCCTTACTCCGCTTTCCGCAAAGTCGAACCAATGCCTGTATGCATCGAGAGTCACCAGATTATCACACAACAAAGCTTCATCTCTGCCAACGATCTTGCGGGTGAGGGCATATGCCATGAAATCTCTGATATACTGGTCTGCCGCCCCTGTAGCACGTACCAACGACAATCCGGACAATTCTTGGGCTACTTTCATGGTTCCTTTGGCTACAGCCTGATAGTCCTCCTCAGTCCATTTAGTGTCTGCTAGCAGTTGCTTGATGGAAGCTCTCAGCCTGATTTCGATGTCATTTAGTGAAAAGTGCTCGGTCGATATGGTGTAGTTTTCTTCACCTGAAATGCCCACTCCAGAGCCGAAACCAATAATCTCCCTCTGCAGCTCGCTTTTCTTGCCTGAATCTCGTATCAGGCGATCATCCACACTAGGATCGATGCAGATTACCCACTCCGACTTGCTGTGGACCGCCCCGATCACGTCCATCCAGGGCTTGAGATCTCCAGTACCCATTACTACCGTGCCTTTTTGGGCATTGCCACTTTTTAGGGCATGCATGCAGCCCGCTAACCGTGAGCTAATGCTGAACTGCCTATTGCTTATAATCCTGAAGCGTTTAAACTCATCAGAGGGATTGTCTATCGTAGCTACGGCTTTCTCCAGGATGGGGTATTTGAGAGAGTGGGTTCGGATGTCCATGGGATCGACGGATTCAAACTTATCGGCGATGTTTCCTGTCCCGATAATATCATACAGGATGGTCACATCGGTGCTGAAATTATCGTTGATCATCCTCAAAAATGAGTTATGGTCGGCGGCATTGATCAATCGGTGCGAAATTGAAAACCTGCAGTTGCGGTATACTTGGAATTTGCTTTCAGTCTCAGCCGCTTCCCATCTTTCTCTCCAAAGCTCTATCCATCGGGCTATGCCGCTATCGTCAGCAGAATCGGTAAAAATACTCACACTGATATTGTAGGGCTTATTGCGCTCATTTCTAATAACGTAGTAATTCGGATCTTTTATGTTTGAAAGCTTCATTAGATAAGCGTGTATGGCTGCGATAATCGGTTGAATATCCTGGTTTCTATAAACGGCCAGGTTCAGTCCATCCCTGGCGTGGGGATGCAGCCTGAAATAGTCTAACAGGAGGTTGTTGAGCAGTTTGGATTCCCGGGTTTCCAAGAACATGTCCGCATCGCTCACATCGCCTATTTCATCATCGCTTTCATCAGACATCCCCAGCATCAGCCTGGTCGATTTTAGGTCATCTCCATCAATTGGATCACCTACTTTGTGGATCAGTTCATGCCCCACAACGTTGGTGTTCAGATTGAGCCCATCATCGATCAGAATGCAGTTTATGGGTGTTCTGATATGAGAAAGGTCAAGATAGGATTGCCAAATGTGTTTTTTAAAGGCATACCGCCTCTTGTCATTTTCGGTTTCAGCTTTCACGGCATAATTGAAACAGGAGCTTTGGTAAACTACTTGGGATTGCAGCATTTCCAGCAGAGACGGGTGAAGCACCGTGATGATCCCTGATTTCTCGTAAGCCTCACTATACCATGCTTCATTTCCATCTTTCTCTCTTTCTCTTATCACCATAAATGCTCTTAGCATCATTCCAGCCATCGGAGATTTCAGCATCTCTTCCTGAGTGCTTATTAGGTCTAACACCTCTTCGTAATGCTGTCTCAGAACGTCCCAAACCGAGGTGTCTGTCAAAGCAGCGATCAATCCGCTTTTCTTGGCAGCTTTGATAAACAGGTGGTACTTCTCGGCAAGATTTCTATAATGGGGCAGTAGTCTATCGTCATGTTTCAGCCAAGTCCCAGACAACAGATTTCTCAGGAAAGACCCTTCTGAAGCAGAGTCTCTCAAACTGTGTAGGAAGACCCTCCGCAGCTCGTCATTGGATGAAGTTTTTAGAATCTCGTCATAATAGGGAAGGTGGAAGAAGGGTAATACCAGCGCATGGTTTGGCCTATCCAATTCATCGGCGGCCATGTTGATCAATTCTGTTGCCAGGCGATAGCTATGGTTGGAAGGCAGTTTCCAGGCGTATTTCCTTTCCTGCGGCTTTTCGTCTTCCTGTGCATAGAGGTTCACGCTGAAAACCAGTTCGGAGATCGCTGTCCTGCTATAGCGGAATTTAATCTCATCGCTGTCCAGGTTGCACTGAATCTCAATCTCTAGGCCATCTTTGTTCTTAAGGCAGGCATGCTGTACGATAAAGCTGTCCAATCCGCCAATGAGCCTGTGCAAGAACTCTCTTGCCAGTTCTGAGACATCCTGGGTGGAATAGTCTCCCTCGCTGTCATCCCACTCCATGTCGTGCTTGAACAGGTCAGCAGTTATCTCTATCCTGCTTAGATCTTCCACGCTACCATAATCTTTTGACTTTGAAAACTCTGAGAGACTGTCCCACATGGCTGTCAGTACAATTTCTACCGGGCTTCCTTCCAGGCTCTTCACGCTTGTTTTCTTCTTTTCCTGCTTTTTCTTGAATTTCAGTATCTTGTCCAAGATGAAGACGAAATCGCTTTCCAAGAGCTTCTCTTTCTCCTCTTGGTCAGCAGTCAGGACGTAGTTCTTCATCCCGCCCAAGAATTCCGTTCCGCTACTGTACGCGCCTCGAATCTGTTCATTTTCCAGGTCTTCCCAACCCTCTTCTCCGGTCTCGACGGCTTCGAGTATCCCATCAATGGCCTTTACAGCCTTCCTTTTCTGGTTTTCCTCAATGAACATGGTGTAGTTAAAGAACTCAATAGCCTTATAGACGTACGGATTGAATTTCTTGTTTCTTCTAGTATAGGGAAAGCTGGTGAAATTGGGTAGTTGGAAATCCCGTAGCTTCGTCAAAACCACTTCTAACACTGTCGGAACGCTGTCACAGTATGATAGATCCAAGCGCTCCAGCCACTTGCTGAGGGATATCAGGTCCGCCCTGCCCTGCTCGATGATAGGGTAGAGGATGTTATCAAACACCAGCATATCTGCTTTGTTGTAAAAATCTATGCCGTTGGAACTAAGTTTATCGACAACCCACTGACTAAAACTACGAGACATTCCCGTTTCCCAAACAAACTTCAAACTACAAAGGTTGAAATCAGCTAGACTGGCGGAATCAGTAACCACATCAGACCCATAGAGGATGATCACGTTATATTTATCAGGGGGCATAGGCTCATTGCGGTAATAAGCTAGATTGTCCAGCAAGGTTATCCACCCGGCCTTATCAGCCTTATCCCTGCCCTCGTCAGTCCATTCATCGGTCAGTGTTCTGGCGACTTTGATCAGTACATTGGTATCAGCAATATTATGTAAAAAACTGCTGATAAGGTCTGCAGTAGCTATTGTCAGATCTTCCGGGATGCTTTCCACCATGAAGATCATTTTCCCGCCCAATTCCATGGAAGGAAGCTGGGATTCTATCCTACCTGTGATGTAATCTTTGAACGAACGCGCAATGTATTTCATGATCCAGCTCCATCATTCCCTTGGTTGGGATGCAACACCAAAGCGCAGGAATCCGACAAATGCATCAAGAGGCCGCTTTCTGCCAGCATTTCAAGTAGCCAGGCATCTGTATCGCTGGAAAGATATACCTTTTCCACCCCCAGCCATTCGCAGCACTCGCCAAATCCAGCCTCGTCAAACACCATGCCCCACCTCGCTCTTATCAATTGTTTAAATGTTTCATATGTTATCCTCCCCTGCTGCGGTACAATGGTAGTTACCAGCACCCTGAGTATCTGGGGAGTTAAAACAAACCGAGCCCAAGCGCCCCGCTTGGGAATCACCAAACCGGCTTGCTTTGCCATCTTTAAGAAGAACTTGTGTCCAGAACGTGTATCGGCTTCTTTGAGGATCTTCTCATCCTGAACTATATCTGTGCCCTGCATATGCGAGCGGATCGCCATATAGATGGTTTTTTCGATGTTTTTGAGGCTCTGATGCGATATCCGTTTAAGCGTCCCATTCTCCTCGTCAGACCTATTTATAGCCATATAGTAGCTGGGCCATTTTGCTTCACCATTGCTCAAACATCTGGAGCTCTGCATGATTAGATTCCTCAGGGTATGCAGCATGAATAGTGTCTCCAGGTAGTAAACGCTGTCCATCACATCCAGGCCGGATGACAGTATCCTGTTCATTTCCACTGCCAGCAGGTAGCCTTCCTGCCAGGTTGCGCTATTGCACCAACCGGCTTCCACAAACCTCGGTTGCTGTTCTTGCATGTCTGTCTTTACGGCTGTTTCAGGATCTAGCTTGTCATCGATGAACTCAGCCAGGTCATCGATAAACTTAGGACAAGCGCTAAAAAACTTTACCAGTCCCCTCTCCAAACTGTTAAGCAACTTTTCTGGCTCTAGCTCTTCTGAGCTGAATTCAAGCTTTGCATCCTGGTTCCAGGCTTGTATTGCTTCCGGGTTTTGCTTCATCGCATGGCATATCTGTAGGTATAGGAGTTCTCCTCCACCCGCAAAAAAGGCATGCTGGCTAGTTGAGAAATACTTACCCCTCGTCTCAAATAGATTGCTCCAACTGTAAGGATTAAACTTCCTAGCACTGGTTTCTTTCCAAATTGCCTCACAAGCTAGTAATGATTTAGAAAATGGTAGAAATGACTGTGTACACCATGTTCGACCTGATCCTGCACCTTGAAAGCCTAGCAGTAAATTCTCAAGTGTCTTTACTACCTGGGTCTTATCATTGCTATCTATCCTGATTCGTTTTTTTAGTTCCTGTATTAGCTGCGTGTAATGCTCTCTATGGGTAAGGTGTCTTGAATCCAGTCTAGACGCACTCAGAAAAGAAAACAACTTTAGATTTAACCTAGCTTTGGGTGCGTATTCAAGTTCATCATTGTTCCATTCCAATAGTTGAGTGTATGGGGGGAAAGCTGTAGCATATTCAGCAACGTCAATTCTCTTTTTTGCCTTTATGACTAACAAGAACTCACATAATAATTCCATGCTGGTTTGATCATTGCTAAATCTGTTTCCGAAAAGCCTTATGGCAGGATTGCTCTTGTATGCTTGAACATGAACCGCATCAAACGGAAAGGTTGAGTTAGACATCAAACACCTCCACTACTTGGTCGCTTATACTGAATTTCTGTCTCTTGAATCTGTTGTCATTGCGTAGTCTGACCAGCATCATATCGTCGTTTAGGGAGGCGGTTTTCTTTAGCACCTGTAGCTTAAAATGCTCCAACCGCTCTTTGTATGCGGCGTTCAAGAGGTTTCCGATCTCACCGTAATGCCTTTGGGTTACATAATCCAAAAACGGTAAGCCCAGCCTCAGAGTTACTCCCTTAAGCACTCCCTGACCTGTTAAGGCAAGTTCAACGTATTCCGCTCCGGCCGCGTTGCTTGATCTATCAAGCTCCAGAACCACGCTCTGAGACCAGTCCAATTCGGCTATCACGATCTGGGCGCTTTGCCGTACTTCGCTTTGCTTGCGGGACATTGTGATGTACAATCTACTGTCTTGGGTGCCCATGCCTTCTGGCATCCTCACACCGGTAAAATGCTCTTGTATAACGTGGAAGACCATGTTCGTATATTTGGCACGGTATGCTTTTTCCAATACTGACCCTTTCTGTTGCCATTCCTGCCAATACAAGATATTGGGTGAGTTTAGAAAATCGATCATTACTTGGGAGTCAGCAACTTCATCGTTCACAAAGAAATAAAGCAGCCTGCGCAATTGTCTGCGGGCTTGCTCAGGCGTAGATCCGGCTCCGCTTACAGTAAGGGATGCCATTCCTTTCTTGCGCATATCGGAAAACAGCTCCTTAACCGCAGGTAGCACCCTGATTGTGCCATGAACAGATGGCTTAAGCCAGAGATTCATCTCTATGCCGGAATTGAATATGGTGCCCAGGCTTTGCCGTTTCAGCTCCACAATCGCTTTCATCTCGCTTGCGGCGACATCTGGGCTCTTGCCATCATCACCGAACAACCTGTTAAAGAAAAGGTAATCGGATTTCATCTGAGACATCTTCTTGTGCACGTTTGCGGCATTGATCCCGCTGCTGATGATGTAGGCTAAGTGAGATGTAAGCTGCCTGATGGTTAGCCTGGTGCCATACTCATACAAGCGCCTGTAAAGTAAGAACAGCCTATGTGTCACCTGCTCCTGGGCAGAACGGATTAGTTCCACATTATGCTTCATGGGGCAGAAACTCTCTCGTGAGCAGGAACCGCATCCTGTCCAATTATCGGGCTCCAGCATCCTCGTAAAGATATTTTCTGCCAGCTTTAGATTGTCTATATAGGCCAGATTGTAAACGATGAACTCCACTCCCGCAAATTCCACTTCAGAGGCACCTTTTTTCTGGCTAATCGCTGTCAATATCCTGCTCTCAGCCTCAACAGAATTGATTTGCCAGGTCTGTGCGTTCCCCTTGAAGAAATCCAACAGCGTTCCTGTGTTAGAAATGATCATGAATCTGCGTTGTCCGGCTTTCAATTCTTCGATCAAGGTTTGGTCCGCTTTTCCTTCTCGCTCGCTGAAATCTTTGATGATGCTTAGTCGGTGCTCTTCAATTTCCTCTCGCCTTTCAAGCGGCTTTTCTAGCATGGCAGAGAGCGGCAAGCCTCGCAATTGTTTGATGATATCTACTGCAATAGTTGTTTTGCCATCGCCGGCATGTCCTGTTAGAATGACATGCTTGCCTGTTTTCTGTCTTAATTCCTTGTCCAGTATATGCACTAGCGGGTGCGTCGTGTGAATGGTTCCAAAGAGTGGATTTACAGCTTGTGCTTCCGCTATGGCGTTTTCATTGAAGATGTTTGTACTAATGAGGGAGGTTAGATATTCACTGTAACACCTAACTGGTGATGCTCCCTGCTCTTTGTGATTATCGCCGTCTCCATTAAAACTAGCAAATCTATGCATTAGAGCATTTCTCAACAGGTCCCTAGAAGTCTTGTCGGATAAAACTTGCATGAATTCATCAGATAGTTGAGCATATTCTACAGTATCTTTAATTCTTCTTTTCGTAAATCTCTCTTTTAACTCGGTGATAATTCTATTAAACTCATCTTCCATACCGGGTTTTACCTTTAAAGACCAATAACCATCTTTGCTCAAAGAGTAGAACGGATATTCGATTAACGTATCATGTTCATTCAGATCTGAATCTAGCCTTCTTATACTCAGATGAAAGTAACTTTCTAACTCTTCATCAAGGATTAAACGGTTTGTATAGATTTTCCCTTCTTCAAACAAGTCGATAATCGCAAGCACTAGCGCGAATTTATGGGGTTTTGAGTTCTGCCCAATCATCATGGGCTTGATTGCATTTGCTAATGATTTAACGCTATTCATATCGTTCCCATCCCCTCATCAACATAATGAGATAATTCTTTCTGTAACATTATTAGATCGTCTTCGGTCGTGTCTGCACTCAAGGATACCCGAAAAGTTGACACAGCTTCTTGTTCAGTAAGTCCGAGGTTTTGTATTACATGAGATATACCCAATGTACCACTATTACAAGCAGATCCATGTGAAACACATATACTTGAACTACTTGTTGATAAGGCATCTGCCTGGATGTATGGTATTAAAAAGCATAAGATACCAAATAGTTTTCGTTCGCCTTCTCCGATTATTCTAGCTTTTGGATAACTAGATTGAATGATGTTAGAACACAGAGAAGTTACCATTTGAAGTTTCGAACGGTAGTCGTTTTCTTGTTGTCTTATCAAGACAGCAGCTTCTCCAAAACCCACAATAGCTGGGACATTGTAAGTTCCTGGTCTAATACCCGATTCCTGTCCCCCGCCGTATAGAGGATAATCCCAAGGCCATTTACGGCTCCCACCTTTGATGTAGAGAGCGCCAATGCCCTTGGGGCCGTAAATTTTGTGGGAACTAAAAGATGCCAGGTCACAGTCTAATTGCTGAGCATCAAAAGGCATTTTCCCAAGTGCTTGGGCGGCATCGGTATGAAACTTCGCTCCAACCCGATGGGCGATTTCTGCCAGTTCCTTCACAGGTTGTATGGTGCCTATCTCATTGTTGGCAGTATGCACGGAAACCAAGGCTGTATCTTCCGTGATCAATTTTCGGGCGATGTTGATATCCACAATTCCATTACTGGTAACAGGCAGCAAGGTTAGATCAAAACCTCTTGTGCCGAGGTTTTTGGCTGGAAGCAGCACCGATTTGTGTTCAATTGCGGACACTGCGATCTTTCGTCTTTTCTCTTTTGCGTCCAGCAATAAGGATAAGAAGATCAGGTTATTGCTTTCTGTAGCTCCTGAGGTGAAAACTATTTCACCGGGACCGCAACCGACAAACTCGGCAAGCTGCAATCTCGCTTTTTCCACCGCAGCCTTTGCCTCCCTGCCGAATGCGTGAGAGCTGCTGGGGTTTCCGAAACGGTCACGAAAGTAGGGTGCCATGGCAGCCAGGACTTGTGGGGCGCATGGCGTAGTGGCGCTATAATCTAAGTAAATCATAATCTAAAGATGGCAGATCAGGCATGCCTTATCGGGGCTCTCATCCTCAGTATCGTCAAAGACATCCACCAACCTTTGCTTGGCAGAAAACCTGCTCTTTTCCCTTTCCTGGCGCTTGATATAATCTGACTTTATCTGTGCGATTCGCTCAGGTTTGATCAGGTCGTATAGGCTTTCACCCTGATTCCAGGTATAGGTGTCACGGGGGCCATCGCCTATCTTTTCATAGGCTGCCGCCTTCTTGAATAGATCGGGGTGGTTTTCGTAGAGTCCTATCCACTCCCTTTTCTGCTGGAAAAAGCAAAAATAGCAGCCGGAGCGTGATCTCCAGTTGTAATAGCTAGGAACTCCGAGGCCGGATTCCTTAAGGATGCGATACACCTCTTCTTTGCCGATGTTATCCTCAATAAAGGGAAACACCGTTCTGATATTTGGTTTGGTCGATATATATCCTTTCCTCTGAGCCTCATCAGCCCGTATGCCTACATAACTGATGACCTCATCCGATCCTAGGTATCTTTCGTATGGTTTTAGTTTTAGCATACGAGTGCACCATCGAGTGCTCGCATCTGGTAAGACCCCATTATATAAGTCCAAATAGTATTTAAAGTCCTTCTCTGACTTTAACCAAGCGATTTTCTTGCCTAGAAAACTCTGTAGTTTAGATATGTAGTCATAAGTTTCTTCCAGCTCTTCTCCAGTATCGCAAAACACATAGTCCATTTCTATTCCCTTGCTGCGCATATATATGGCAAGTGCTGAACTGTCTTTGCCTCCGGATAGTGCCAGTATGTGTCTAACCTTGTTTTCCATCTATGACCCCCACGGTTGTTTATTAGTCATTGCCATTAGTGTCCTCATCCTCTTGCAGTTCCGTCAGCAGTTCCTGGATTATCCTGCGGATCTCATTTATGGGTAGATTGCTTTTCATATTGGAGATCTGGTTCCGAATCTCCTGTCGAAACATGGATGCTTGCTCGGCTTTTCCATTGTGGTTTTCCGGCTTTAGCGATCCAAAGCTGTTCCAGTAATGGAGGAACAGCTCTCCCATCCCCCTGGCCAATCCTTCAAATCTGTCGATATCCGAATCCAGCCATTGTTCAAATGACCTCTTACTCACGTTGGATAGAGCTGGAGTGGGATCGTGCTCTTCTCTGGCGCCATTTAAGACGCTGTTGATAAAGGGTGTCAGTTCACTGTGGTTAATCCTGTCTGCCAGCACTCTGCAGCGATCCTCCAACGCGAGCCAACCAGTCTCTCCAGTATCCAATTCGCAGCGTGCGAGAAGTTTGTCTCTGGCTACAGAGAGGACTTCCAGCGCGTGTCTCGCCAAAAGCTGCAAGGCTCCATTCAAACCGCTGAAATATGCGTCAAAATCATCGGCTGAAGCGTGTTTGGAGCCTACAATCTCCATCCCAAAGCACCGGGGCAGCTCTTTGAACAGCAAGCTCTCGGGAGAACCGGCATTCAAGAAAGCTTCTCTAACCTGCAGGGCTTGTGGATCGGCAATTCTTCCTGATTTCAAAGTAAGATTGGGTAATGAAGAGACGCTTCTGTATAAAGCCCTGACCACTGAAGCGATCTTGGGAGCTGTATTAAGGCTACCGGCCAGTCTTTCCACTATACTGCGGGTGATGCCTTCAAGTCTCACCCCCTTTATCGAAAACAGATCCAAGCGCCTTTGCAAAAGGTCGAAATGGCCGGGTTGAGGTTCTGGTAAAAAGGTTCCCTCCCGGTACAAAAACACTTCTCCCTGGTGCACTACGAAAAAGACTGTTATTAAGATAGGAAAAATCCCCTCCGGCAGGCCAAAGGGCGCCTTCCTGAGTTTGGCGTATATATCTGTGAGCTCCATCTCTTCCAGCTTATCATTGAAAACGCTCTTCTCAATCAGCTGCCAAGCAGGGCGCAGGTTTACGAAGTTGCCATTCGGAGGTGCTTGAAACTTCCAGCATGCGAGCTTCTCATCATACACATGCATGCTGGAGGCTTTGAGGATAGATTCGTAAATACTTCTTTCTGGTGGGTATCCTGTCATGCCCAGAGTTTCCTGCTCGGGATTCGTCAGGATCAGTTCCATCAGAGTTCTGCGGGCTGCTGATGCGGCGCTTGAGATATCATCCCGGGAGATGAGTTCGTTGCGCAGAACCGGGCTTTTATGGAAGAGGACATCGCAAGCCTTGGAAAGCAATTTGCTGACATCCACAGGATTGCGCGTTTCTTGCTGATCGCCCAGCCAGAACCACAGGCACTCATTTCCCAGGGGATTTGGTCTGGGATCAATGATTGTATACGCCCTTTTACTGAGTTCCTGTTCATAGGCTGATATCCTCAGGTTCAGTTCGCGGCGGGCAATGCGGTCATCCCTCAATTCGTCTGTGTGCTCTTCTACCCACTTCAGACAAGCCAATTCATTCACAACCCCGCTCAAGCTGTCCATCTGCCTGGGAATCGCAACCAATAGTTGGGGGTTTTTCTTTGTGACTGCTTGAACTTCCTCAACCAGATTTGAGAAATGCTCGTTAGGTATCAGAACCATAACCAGGCCTGAGGCTCCTTCCGCTAGTTCCCTCTCCAGCATGCTGCTGGCATCAGTTAAACTGTCCGAGTATTCTATCGAGAAGTGGCGTATCATTCCGGCTACAAGGCTGTGCCGTCGGGCTACCATACGTTTTTGCTTAAGGTGTTTGCCTATGGTATCCAGGAACAACTGCGTATCAAAGTGCAAGTGCCTCCTGGCTTCATTAAGGCGTTCCTCCAAGTCCACATCGCTGCCTTCCCAGATGCGGTAGCTGCTGTCAAGCTTGCGGAAAGTGATCAATGATTGCTCAACCAGGCTCTGAAGTAGGCTTTCGATCTCAGCACTCTGCGGTAGGCAGAGTTCCAGCATATCCTTGGTAGCTCTGAGTGGGCTGATTTCTGACAGTGAGTTTAATACCGCGATGGTTTTCAAGGCACAGGTTTGGGTCTCCGTTAACCGGGACCTGCTGTTGATCACGTCATTGGCTTCCAGCATCTTCTTTGAATGCGGGTTTCGGGATAGCCCAATCTCGTAGTTTGAGAGCAGGTAATCGTAAATGTCCTTGATCCGGATGAAACCATGATCGTCTTCGACCACGTTTTCCCGGATCGAGTTCTGAAACCCGGCATACTCTTCGCTGGCTAAGTAGGAGAAAATCGAACGCTCATTTTGAGCGAATCTCCTGAAAATGTACGGTAGGGCAATTAGCAGTGTGGGGTGAATCGGCCAAGCTTTGTGAACGGATTTTGCGAATGATTCGTGAGTGAGGCCAGGTGGAATGATGCTTTCCATTTTCAGCAAGTTCTTGATCACCCGCTCAAGAGCCTGTTTAACGTCCTTTGGGGCACTTTTTAGAGGTTTTATCGCCTCGGCCAGCATCTGTATCGTGCTGCTTGCAGGTTCTGCGAAACGGATGTTTACGAAGCGTTCCTGGATTTTTGCCCACTCAGCCCTATTGGTCCGTGAAAGCAACTCGCTGTAGCTATCCATTTGTTGGTGCAAAGTAATAACGAACAGCATGGAATACTTGCTCAGCCTTTCCGCATGTTCAGCCAGTTCCTGCAGGAGGAACACGTCTCCGCCTTCCCGGTCGCTGAGTGCATACTCGAAAGATTTGCCAGCTTCATCAACTATCAGCAGGATACCCGCCAAACCCGCCTTTTTTGCCGCAATACCCAGTTTATCCATGGCTTGCAGCACAATCTGGGAATCATGCCATAATTCAGCTTTCAACTGCTCTTCAAGCTCGTTGAGCAGTTCCAGGTTGTTTTTACTGCCTGGGAGTTGACGCAGAGCCTCGATTTCGCTCTCCATGACCAGTTGGTTTATTGGTCTGCGTCTGCCGGTTACCAAGACCGGAAGATAAGAGGACTTGTTTCTATCAGTCAGGAAGTTCTCAATCTTGGGATCAATGGCTTTGCCTCTTAGCAGTTCCCGTGCTTTCTGCCCCTGCCCGTTATCCATCGAGAGAAGCTGAGCCAAGTATACCGCAAAAGCAGATTTACCAGATCCGTATAAGCCAAACAGGCAATACGACTTCTGTCCACCCTTCTTGATCAGTCCGGAGAGGATTTGGGTTAAAGAAGAGAGCACATTGCCGGTGACGATGTATCCGTAGTCCTGGGTTTCCCTGCTGTAGTCGGCATTAAGGTTAACAGACCGGGTAAAGCGTGAAGCTACGCCAACATATTCATTGACCAGCGTCTTCATGCTTCCACAGCCTTTTTGTAATAGTGATCCAGAATATCATTCCCTTCCACAAGATTGCAGTGGATCAGGGCAACCCCGGCCGCCTCGCTGAAACCAAAGGCCTCTGACCATTTGGGTTCGTTACTTAGCTGTTCCACGGCTTCCACGATCGAATTCTCATCCAGCATGAATATCTGCCCCGGACTGTACTCACGGTACATGGCTTCGTTAATGGTGATAGCGATCTTTTTCTGCCTACTCATGTAGTCCCAGAGAGCGTAACCAATGATCTCAGGAGCAAGGTTACTTCTGCTGCCGATATTGAAGCTGTACAGATCGCTGTCATTGACTGACTGGATCAGGTTCAACTCCTGAAAAGGGCTGCCAATCTTCTCATCCTTTTGCTTATTGATTAACCTTCTGGTTCCGGCGTACAATCTCAGATAGCAATCAATATCTTTGGCCAGTATGCTGTCTGCGGGGCTTTTTTTGCCATGTGCATATAGTAGCCTGATGGCGGCATCTATAACGTCTCTTTTATTGAACTCAGGTTTCCGCAAATGCGAATACAAGATCATTCCCGAGTGTATGTAGTCTGGATGAGTGTTTAACTTCCAGTGCAGAAGCCAGTAGGAGTTGTTATCCTCCAAATATGGGTCCCAGCCGTTATTTTCGTCCAGCAGTTTAGTCCCAAAATCGCTTGTAGCTCCAGACTCAGTGACTCCGGTTAACTCAACCCAATAGCGAATGCTCTCCACCATGTTCTTGCCAACACCCAGGTCTACAATGGCGTCCTGGCTGCTAAAGCTTCTGCCGTCCCTAACAAATCTGTATCCCTTCTCGATCCATCCGTAGCGTGTCACAAAAGTCTGGTGCCCGGAGAATTTCGGTTTCCTATTTTTCATTCAATTCCTTATTCATACCTTTATTCTGTATCTGCATAGTGCGCTTAATAAATGCTTTTCCATTATTGATTCTGTGTAAGTCGGATTATCTGTTTAACTATTGGATGGCTTATATTTTGTATTGGAAAACTGCTCTACCCATTTCTCCACATCAGCTTTGCGAAATTTCCACAACCTGCCAATTTTATGTGCGGGTAATCCTTTATCACTGACCCATTTGTACACAGTCTCCCTGTTCACACCGAGGTAGATACTCACATCTTCAACGGATAACCACCTATCTTCCAATCTCCAACTCCTTGCACTATGGTTCTGATATACATTGAGTTATCCCACTTTCGACATTATGATAAAATGGGACAAAATCGAACAAAACCAACTATACGGGGAGAGGGATTTGTGTCAATGCATAAAGATACCAAAACTGCTTTGTGTAATCCGTAATGAATACAATCCTTCTATTCCTCTAAACCTTAAATCCTCGTGATAAGAATAGAACGCTGATGACGCAGATGATTATGATAGAACGCAGATGACTGGATCAACAGGATAGAATGCTATCGTCCCCTGCAGGGGCAGACCTGTGGCGTTAGTCTCCCAGCTCCACGCTTACTGGACTTGTCACTCGTCACTTGTTACTTGTCACTTTCTGTTCACTGTTCACTGTTCACTGTTCACTCGGCGCAGCCGCAGTCTCCCAGCTACACACTTACCGGACTTGTCACTTGTCACTCGTCACTTGTCACTCTCTGTTCACCGTTCACTGTTCACTGATCACTGACAGACACCGCCATTCTCCGTACTACCCGGAAGCCCACATAGGAAAACTTGGAAAAAGGCTTGGCATAGCTGCGGTTGGTGACCCGCATCTGGGAAGCAGATTCGAACCAACTGCCTCCGCGCAGCACCTTATCCGTGCCGAGCTGAGGTCCTTCGAAGACGCTGGTGATATTGTAGCTATAGGGCGCATACCAGTTCCAGACCCATTCCGCCACGTTTCCGCTCATATCATAGGCTTGGAATCCATTGGCTGCTTTGCGCGCCACGTGTTTGGGCTCGCCACCGCTGTTTCCGGAGTGCCAGCCGGCTTCATCGGCAAGATTGGAGCCGCTATAGATGAAGCTCCCGTTCTTTCCCGCCGCGGCATATTCCCATTCTGCTTCGGTGGGCAGACGGTAGCCATCGGCATTGAAGTCGCAGGTCAGTTCGTCGTTCCAAAAGTCGTAACAGGGCCTGAATCCATCCAGCAAACTCTTTTCGTTGCACCACTCCACGGCTTCGTAGAAGGTGATATTGTGCATCGGAAGGTTGCCTCCCTTTACCTGAGAAGGATTGGAAGAATAGACCATATTCCATTCTGCCTGAGTGATTTCCGTGCTGCTCATTAGAAAATATGGCACCTTCAAACGGAGCTGGGGATATTCGTCTGTATCGCCCCCCTCTCCAATGCGGCCGAGGTTGATCGTATCTCCTGGAACGCTTATCATATTCAGAGGACGGTTCTTGTTCAGGTTGGCAGAAGCTTCTGGCAGAGCCTTTTCTTCATCCAGAACGGTGAAGCGGGCTTTGGGACGCAGTACCGTGTATTTTAGCGCATAATAGGCCACGACCAGGCTGGAAATGATGATCAGGACGGTGAAGAGCTTGCGGGTGTGCTTCAGATCTTCCGGCTCTGGTTCGGATGTGCTGGTCTGAGCCTCCCAGGAAGAGTGATACAGCGGCTGGGGAGCTGCAGCAGGCTGGGGAGCAGGTGGGATCGGTTCCGATTCCATTACAGGCTCCGGCTCGGGCTCTATAACAGGTTCAGGAATGAGCTCCGGTTCGGGCTCTATAACAGGCTCAGGAATGAGCTCCGGTTCGGGCTCAATGATAGGTTCCGGAATGGGCTCCGGTTCCGGCTCTGCTACAGGCTCGGGCTCGATGATAATGGAGGGTTTGGGCAGGGGAGTGAGCACGGATTTGAAAGGCTGAGCCTGTTCCAGACGCAGGGCTTCACGCAGTTCTGAGATGCTGCCAAACCGCAGAGAGGGCTCGATCATCAGGCAACGGTTCAGGATGCTAAAGAGCCAGCGGGGGATGGGTGCGCCCAGCATCTCGGGATCCAGCACGGGTTTATTGAAGCTCAGTTCTTTCTGACGCAGGTGGTTATCTTTGGGATTGCAATTCCAGGGCAGGAGTCCGGTGAGCATCTGGTAGGCGATCACGCCAAAGCTGTATTGATTGGCAGCAGCGCTAAGATCATCTCCCTGATACTGTTCCGGCGAGAGATAAAGCACCGGATGCAGGCTGCTCTCGTTTTCCACTCTCAGCCAACTGAGCCTGGATTTGCCAAAGCCCAGCACTTTGAGCTGCAATTCGGAGGAGATCAGGATGTTTGAGGGATTGAGGCTGTTGTGGTAGATCCCCAGGCTGTGAGCATATTCCAGAGCTTTGAGCAATTGGTTGATCAGCATCATAGCGCCATCGAGGCCAAAGGAGCGTCCGGCGCGGGGGTTTTCCGAAAGCTTGGAATCCAGACTGTAGGATTCGAAATGCTCCATCACGCTGTAGAGCTTGCGGTCTTCCTCAAAGGAATTCAGGTGACGGATGATGCAGGAGTGGGAGAGCTTTTGTCCCGTTTCCGCCTCGTGATAGAGGATCTCGAGCTGTTCATCCCAATCCGGACACTTGGGTTCGAGGGTCTTGATCACGGCTTTGTCGCCGGAGAAGTAATTTTTGCCCAAGTAGGTGATATAGCGTTTGTTGCGGCTTAGCGTCTCGAGAATGATGTAGGCGTTTGAACCACTTTGCTGTTCCATAATCTCCTAATCCCGGTGGAAGACGGTTTTGCCTTTTTTGAGCACTTGAGTGATCTGTGAGCTGCCAAAGTGGTAGGGGATGTAGTCCAGCGAGGGGATGTCCCAGAGCACGATATCGGCTTGTTTTCCGATGGCCAGGGAGCCCAGTCTGCTCTCCAGACCGAGGGCTTTGGCGGCGTTGATTGTGGCAGCGGCAAAGGCTTCTGCGGGCGTCATACCCATCTGCAGGCAGGCCAGAGTCATGGTGAAGGGCATACTGTCGCAATTGCAGCTACCGGGGTTGTAATCTGTAGCGATGGCAACCGTTACGCCCTTGGAGATCATGTAGCGGGCCCGGGCATAGCTGGAAGCGCGCAGGGAAAAGAGCGTGGCCGGCAGCAGGCAAGCCACCACTCCGGCTTGCTTCAGGGCTTTGATTCCGGCATCGCTGGCAGCTCCCAGATGATCGGCGGAAATGCAGCCCAAGCAAGCAGCCAGTTCCGCTCCACCGATGGCTTCGATCTCATCGGCATGCATCTTGAGTTTCAGGCCATGTTTCCGGGCTGTTTCCAGCACCCGGCGGCTTTCCTCGATGCTATAGACGTGCGCTTCGGTGAAGATATCGCAAAACTCCGCAATGCCTTGCTCGGCGACTGCGGGGATCATCTCTTCACAGAGAATCTTCAGGTAGGCTTCGTGATTGTCTTTGTATTCAGTGGGGTATTCGTGTGCCCCCATAAAGGTGGCCGAAATATCCATAGGAAGCTCTTTTTGCAGGCATTGGATCACCGCCAGTTGCTTGAGCTCGCTTTCGGTGGTGAGGCCATAGCCGCTCTTGGCTTCCACGGTGGTAGTGCCGAGCTCCAGCATGCGCCTCAGCCTCTGAGTGGCAAGCTCAAAGAGGGTTTCTGTGTCGGCAGAGCGGGTGGTGGTGAGAGTGCTGCGGATGCCGCCTCCGGCCAGAGAGATATCCACGTAGCTCTTGCCTTGCAGGCGCATGGTGAATTCACGTTCCCGGGTGTGCAGAAAGACGGGATGCGTGTGAGCATCCACAAAGCCGGGCAGCAGCATCTTGCCACTGGCATCGAGATAGCTCTCTGCTGTCCATTCCTGCAGGATGCGGCTGGTCTCTCCCAGATCAAGGATCAGGCCGTCTTTCACCACAATAGCAGCGTCTGTTACTGCCTTGGGCTCCGGCATGGGCAGCTTCTCATCCTCAAAGATGATCAGCTCCCTGGCATGTTGAATAATCAGGTCGGCTCTCACATTTCCCCCATTAAATCAGGATTTTTCAGATTTTTGCAAGTGGGAGGATTTCGTCAAGAGGAAAGTGACAGGATAGGGACTTGGGGATTAATTGTGGAGCTGGGAGACTAAAGGGTTGTAGCTATAGAGGCAGACCAGACTGCGGGCAGACACTCAGGTCTGCCCCTACAATCCAGATCATGCAGTAATAATCCGCGCTAAATCGTTTAATCCGTGTTTTATCCGGCAACTCCACTGCCACTGCCAATTCGGAGATTGGCAGACCAAAAAACAAGCAGCGCAGCATTAACTCTTAACTTCTAACCCTTAACTCCTAACTTACTTTGAGAATCCTGAGGCTGGCGCTTCCCCGGGGGGTCTTAAGCTTCAGGAGATAGATTCCGGAGGCAGCGGGCAGTCCGCTTTGATCTCTGCCGTCCCAATCTATCTGGTGAGTTCCGCGGCCGAGCGCACCGGTGTCGATCTTGCGCACCAATTGTCCCCGCAGGTTATAGATCTCCAGAGACGGGCGGGATTCCTCTTGCAGCTTGATCTGGATAGAAGCTCCCTCCCGCACCGGATTGGGCAGGCAGTTCAGGCTGATCCCGGGGCTGAGGGAAGGATCCTGGGAAGAGCTGGGAAAGGTGAAGATCCAATTGGTAGTGAGGAAGGTTTCTGCTTCCTGATAGGCAGGGCTGCTGGTTGTGGCGGTGGACCAGGAGACCATCCCGGTGAGGGGAATGAACTGGATGGTCATCAGGTTCGTGGAGACTCCCGCAGCAGCAGAAAGCAAGGGACGATGCTCCTCGATGGTCACCAGAGAATCCGCCGCCAGAGCGTTGATAAGGTTCTCATAACGATAGCAGTAGGCCGGCTCGATCATCAGGCGGAAGTGGTTTGTGGCTGCCAGATGATCTGAAGGAAGGCCGCTCACTTCGTGCTGGGTTCTCATCCAGGTGCCATAGTTGTTGCACTCAAAGACCGCTGGCTCCTGTCCTGGAACCTGTGCCCAGAGGGAATGGATAATGGTGCCGGCGCGGAAGGTATTATCCTCCAACACCTCTTGCAGATCCTGCCGGTTGTGCTGTCCGTCGCCGTTGTAATCCTGCTTTTCCAGGGCTTGACGGATGGCCAGAAGCACAGGCGTCATGCCGGTGTAATTGGTGCCGCCGTGGCTATTGCCCATGTTCAGAAAGGCTGCTTTCTTTTGCAAGTTGATCGCCGAAAGCGCTCCCAGGAGCCCGGGATAAGTAAAAGAAGCCCAGGCTTGTTCATCCACCTCGGCAGGGAAGTGCACGATCAATACAGGATTGGCTATCAGCGCAGGATGCGGAGCCCAATCCAGCATCCGGGTGTGGATCAGAGCGCCCTGCAGGATGGGATCGTCCTGTGTGGCATCTCCCCAACTGCTCAGAGAAGAACAACCCAGCTCCAGATCCTCTCCGTCCATGATGTCATTTCTGAGGGGACTTAGATCTACAATAGCATTGACCATCAGCAGATCCGTGGAGTTGAAGTTACGGTTCAAGCCGTTGTGCCACAAACTGTTTCCTGAAGCTGCAATACCTTCCATCACGGCTGAAGCTTCCATCTCATAGGCAGAGTTCACCCCGAAACGGGCATTGTAGTAGTTCAAAATATAGTTGTAAGTCTGAGAGCTGTTTCCACACACCGAATGATAAAAATAGTCATCCATAATTGTGAGAATACGGCTTCCCAACAGATAACCCTGGGCATAACCACGTTCATAGTGATCCCCCCAGACTTTCAGAACCGTCTTGCCTCCCACTTCGGAGAGCATTCCATTGACCTGTGCTCCCAGCGGGAAGGCTGCAACCAGCAGCAACGACAGTAGAATCAGCAAGTACTTCACAAACATTCCTCTCTTGTTCCTCAATTCTCACAGCCTGGTCAATGCCGGATGCGACCAGCGGGAGCTGCGTTCCGCCCTGATCCCGGCGTCTCTATCTAATCTAACGGCTATAGCTGTATTCCCACTGTCTCATCAGAACCGGTCTGCCGCCAAAGCGGGGGTTCCAGACATAGTGGGATTTCTGCAGCAATCTGCCGTCTGCATTGTAGCTGTATGAGGTCTTCTCCGAGATGGTATCCGTGTGATCATAAAGCTCTTCCGAGCTCAGGTTGCCAGCCTCATCATAGACGTAAACCCGCCGGAAGAGCAGAGTGTCCGAGCTGGCCATGGCACAGATCTCCGAGAGCTGAGCAGCAGGATTGTAGAAGTAATAGTGCGTCTCGATGGGATCATCAAAGTAGTTATAGACAATCTTCTGATTCACCCGGCCGGTGCTATCTGCCTTGGTCTGAAAATAGCGGTGAATATAGCCCACCTGGTTGTAGTCCAGGCTCCACAGATCCCCCGTTTCAGGATAGACCCGGTTACTGGTCTTGCTCAGGATTCTGCCTCTCTGATCATAGTTTATCAGCGTGCTTTCCAGAGGATTCCCGCCACTCCTCTCCACGCTGCGCCCCGTGATACTATTCATGTGATTGTAGTTCACGATCTCCAGTGTATAAGGATCATAGCTGCGATTGTAGGCAATGCGCCCCAGATAGGTGAGGTTCCCCCGGCTGATCCGGCGCTCCAGGAGCCTGCCCTCTTCGCCATAAAGCCCTGTCGTAACCTTTTCCAGCACCGGTTCATTATAGCCAAAGTCCGGACGGATACTATATTCTTTCTCCGTCATCAGCTTCAACCCCCGATATTGGGAACCTTCCTGAGCCCTCAGGCACAGAGTAGCTAGCATCACAGACAATATGAACAAGGTCTTCTTCATCCGAACTCCACTATTCTTGAGATCCGCAGCCGGGGCAGGAGGATTTACGAGCCCCAAAACTGTCGCTAAAGCCATACTGAAAAAAGCGTAGAAACAGGCAAGAAATATTTGTGGCTTCGCCGGTGATCAGTGACCAGGGACCAGGGACGAGTGACAAGAGAAGGGAGAAAAAACAAGTCTCTGCCTTGTGAAGGAGCTTTGCGGCAGAGACTTGATCAGGGGAGATATGACTCGCTCGGCACTAGTGCCGCCGTTCCAGAAGCTGGGACCCGGGAGTCATTTGGAATATGTACATGATTAGAGCTTAGCCATAATAGAGCAAGTGTTGTGCCAATCCTCAGCTCTTTTTACACAAGTGTTATCTTATTGTTATACAACACTCAAGCCCAATGCCTCTGCAGAGAGCTCCAGTTATTTTTCACCACCTGAAAAGTTACTTTTCAATACTGAAACAAATCTGCCTCAGCGATCCCTTCCCCGCTGGGTGTAGTTCTGTAAACCATATTTGACGATTCTGCGGGTGAGTGTGGCATCCGAGATCTTCAGCAGGGCGGCAGCTTTGCTTTGGTTTCCGCCTGTCTTGATCAGGGCTTTGGCAATCTGCTCGCTTTCGCTCACCTTGATCAGATCGCTCAGATGCAAAGTCTCCGGCTCGCTGCCCCCAATCCGGCTCACGTCCTGCAGCAGAATCCCATCCCAGATCCTTTCCTCAGCCAGGATAAAAAGCCGTTCTATGATGTTTCTGAGTTCCCTGGCATTGCCGGGAAAACTGTATTGATTAAGCTTTGCAAAAAAGGAAGCTTCGATCCGCGGAGCTTTCTGGCCGCTGAGCCGGCAGTGTTCCTGCACAAAGAATTCCACCAGCACCGGGATATCCTCCTGCCGTTCCCGCAAGGGAGAGATGTATAGTTCGACGGTGTTGATGCGATGCAAAAGGTCCAGGCGAAACAGTCCTTTGGAATTCTGTTCGTAGATATCCCGATTGGTGGAGGAGATGATGCGGCAATCAAATTGCTGCTCCTCTGTGCCTCCCACCGGGATGATGTTTCTGCTCTCCAAAGCTCGGAGTAGCTTGCTTTGAAACTCCTGCGGCATTTCCGTGATCTCATCCAAGAACAGACTGCCCTTATTAGCTTGAGTAAAGAATCCTTTCTTGGTGCTGTCTGCCCCGGTGTAAGCTCCTTTGAGATTGCCAAAGAACTCCCGTTCAAAGAGATTGGGAGCAATCGCTGCGGCATTGACCGCTACAAAAGGATGATAGCGCCGGATGCTGTTGTTGTGAATCATATGTGCCAGAATCTCTTTACCAGTGCCAGATTCACCACTGATCAAGACGTTTGCCCCGGGATGCAGAGCCGCCAGCATTGCTGCGTTGATCACCCGCAGCAGCGCTTCACTTTTGCCCACCAGATCCCACTGCGTATCCCGGACCGGACTGAGCCGGAGCGGCGGTGGAGCCGGCACGGAAGCACCATTACCGTTGGATGGCTCCGGAGTGGTTGTAACGATATCCCGAGTCTGTCCCCGCAAGAGCCTGCCGATCTTTTGTTTCAGCTTCAGCTCGATCTTATCGTGAATTCGTAAACAGGCTGCGAGGTTGCCCTGTTGCCGGTAGAGCGAAGCCAGAATCTCCAGGCTAACCAATTGATGCTCGCCCAGCTTGCGTTTGCTGAATTCCTTTTCCAGGTGTTTGAGCAGGTTCTCCGCTTCCAGACTACGTTTCTGCGCAATCATGAGCTTTGCCCTGTTCAAGCCTATCTCCAAACGATCCAAAGGATTAAGCCGCTCGGCGATAAGCTCCGCCTGGTCCAGATATTCCAGGGCTTTTTCATAATCCCGCAGCATACCGTGCACCACAGAGTAGTTGTTGTAAAGATCACACAGGAAAGAATCTGCGGCAAAACCCATGCCCTGAGAGAGCTTGAGACACTCGTCCAGCCGTTTGAGCGCTTCCTTGAGCTTGGGAATCTGCAGGTAGAGGGATGCCAGATTAAAAAGAGTCCGCAGCCGCATCATCTGATGTCCCTCCGCAGGGATAAGCTTTAGCACCTGAAGCAGTTCCTTCTCTGCCTCAGGATGAATCCGCAATTGAGTGTGAAGTATAGCGCTCTCGTTCAGCAGCTCCACTTCAGCGGCCCTGTTACCCGCTTCACGGCTGATCTTCAGGGCTTTTTCCAGCTCCATCAAAGCCTCACGAAAGCGTTCCCGGCGGATCAGCGTGCGCGCCAGGCTCTGACGGCATTTGATCTTCAGCCCCGGATCGGTGTTTACCGAGAGCAGTTTGACGGCTTGCTTCAGATAGGCCTGGGCTTTGGAATACTCGTTTTGGATAGTATAATACTGGGAGATGGTGTAGGATGCCTCCACCACCAGTTCCGGCTCTCCCGAAGCCTTGGCATATTCTTCTGCCAATTTGAAACAATCTACGGCTTTGTAGGCTTCCTTCATCTTGGTATAAGTCTTTGCCAAGAGTAGATTTCCTTGCACCAGGAGAAAGTGATCCGGCTCGCTTATTGCCTGGCTGAGGAGATAAACGATGGCCTCTTCGGCCTCTGGATAACGCTCCTGCAGCACGAGTGCTTTCGCTTTGAGCAGTGGCAGCAATTCAGGTGAGATTTCCGGGAACTGCTTGAGAATCTGCTCTGGAACCTGCAAAAACAAACCGGGATTATCCTCCAACAGACTTTTCCAGCGCAAAAAGTCGGTAGTTGTGAAACTAGTTTTTTTCATTATTGCAAAGCTCCTTCAGTGTTTTACATAACTATTCCCGAGATTGGGAATGCTGAGAAGAAAGTCAAGAAATATCTGCGAACAGAGAGTGACAAGTGACGAGTGACGAGTGACAAGTCCGGTAAGTGTGTAGCTGGGAGACTGCGGCTTAGCTCAACTCACTATTAACTCTACACTATGAACCTGCAGGGACAGACCTGTGTGTCTGTCCGAAATAGCTCCGGAGGGGTGACACCCTGGAGCTGGAAAGGCCTCCGCCCTTTGTGGCGACGAGGACGTCCCCACCCCATGGCGCTTCGGAGAGCACCACTACATAGCGGCTCTGTTCCCTATTCGCTATCCTGCTCCCGCCGCAGTTTCAGCCACCACTCTATCCGTTTCTCGATCTCCCGTTCAAAACCGAAGGCACCTGGTTTGTAATAGGTCTTTTCCTTCATCTGCTCCGGGAAGTAGTTCTGGTAGTGGTATTTATTCTCATAATCATGATCGTATTTGTAGTCTTTGCCATAGTCCAGATCTTCCATAAGCTTCGTGGGAGCGTTGCGGATATGAAGTGGAACGCCGTAGTGACTGGTCTTGCGGGCGTCCTCCGCGGCGGCTTTGTAGGCCATATAGACGCTGTTGGATTTGGGTGCAGTGGCAAGATAGACCACCAGTTGTGCCAGCGCGGTATTGGCTTCCGGCATGCCCAGGAAGTGGATGCTGTCCTTCACGGAGATGGCAAGGCTCAGAGCCTGAGGATCTGCCAGACCGATGTCCTCGGAAGCAAAGCGGATGAGGCGGCGCACCAGATAGAGCGGATCTTCTCCCGCTTCCAGCATGCGCGCCAGCCAGTAGAGCCCTGCCTGAGGATCGGAGCCGCGCAGGGATTTGTGCAGCGCGGAGATCAGGTTGTAATGCTCTTCCCGGTTCTTATCGTAAAACATAGTCTTGCGTGCCAGGAACTTCGCCAGCTTCTTCAGATCCGGCTGGGGGTTTTCCCGCAGGTAGGGCGTCAGCAGCTCCAATTGGTTCAAAGCACGTCTGGCATCTCCTCCGGAGAGCTGTGCCAACCAGCCGCAGACGGCTTCACTGGGCTCCAGTCCCAGCTCACGTGAACCCCTGCTCAGGATGCTCTGCAGGTCTTCTTCGGAAAGCATTTCCAGCACAAAGACGTGGCAACGCGAAAGCAGAGCGGGAATCACTTCGAAGGAAGGGTTCTCCGTTGTGGCGCCGATCAGGATCACAGCGCCGCTTTCCACATAAGGCAAAAAGGCATCCTGCTGGCTCTTGTTGAAGCGGTGAATCTCGTCGATGAAGAGAAGGCTGCGCTGGTTCTGATGCCGGTGCTGATAATCCGCATTCTTCATCACCGCTTTCACATCGTTAATAGAGGAAAGCACTGCGCTGAAATGAATAAAGGGCAGCTTGGAACGCTGCTCGATGATGCGGGCGATGGTGGTTTTTCCGGTGCCGGGAGGCCCCCAGAGGATGAAAGAATGGTAGTCCCCACTCTCGATCATGCCATAGAGCAGGGAATCCGGAGCGATCAGCTTTTGCTGCCCCAGCAGCTCTTCCAGGCCTTGGGGACGGAGCTTCTCCGCCAGAGGCACGGGGCGTCCGGCGCTTTCCTGGGTTTCAAAGAGATCGGTCTGAGCTTTATCCACCCGTTATCAGTCTTCCATCAAGCCACTCAGTTCGGCGGGATCAAACCAGATCATGGTGCCTTGCAGACGGTCTATCTCTGCCTGAATCAATTGCTTATGATCCTCTTCCTGGATGGCAAATTTGTTCATGACGCCCTTTAATTCGGGATCCTCGGTGTAGTCTGCAATCTCCAGATAGGCATCCCGCGCCAGGTCTTCCCGGGTCTGGGCAAAGCGGAGCACTTCCAGCGGATCGGTGAGTTTGACGCCTTTGAGTTCCACTTCCTTCTGCTGGCGCACCACGGGTTCCAAGCCGTCAAACTCCTTGGCAAAGAGCTTGCGCATATATTCTTCGTGCATCACTTCCAGCTCGACAAGCTGCTTGAAAGTGGCGCTGGTTTCGGGATTCTGAAAAGCCCGGGAGAGGCTCCAATACAGCATTTGAGCTCTGATCTCAGCCTCGATGACCATCTGATACATTTCTTGTTTATTCATGTCCTGCTCCTTGGTTTAAACGGTTTGCCGCAGCAGTTCCACGGCGTTTATCTGTTTGAGCCGGCCCAGCGGGATCATGGTGCTGGCCAGCGTGAGTACATAAGATATAATAAGCACCAAAAGCAGATCCGGAAGCTCTATTTTTATAGGCAGGCCGATGCTCTCAAATTCGGAGACAGGCAGTTGGATCAGCCCAAAGCTCATCTGCAGCCAGAGCAGAAGCAAAGCGAGCAGAAATCCCAGAGCAATCCCAATTGTGCTGAGGATCATTGCCTGATGCAGAAAGAGCCGGGAAAGCTCACTCTCCTGATAGCCCAGAGCCTTTAGCAGACCCAGTTCACGCTTCTTCAGGCTGATGGTTTTGAGCATGTTTCCCGTGAGGTTGAAAGAGGCGATGATATACATAAAGAGCATGATCACGATCATGAGGAACTTCTCAAAGCGCATGGCAGTGAAGAGCGAGGGATCAAACTGGCTCCAATCCTCTACCTCTTGAAGCGGGAAGAGCTTGGCGAGACGGTGGTTGTAGAGCCGGGCTTTGTTCCTGTCCGGAGTCTTGATCTCCAGATAATCCACCCCCTGGGAATAGCCTTTGAAATAGGAGGCAGTCTCCAGCGGGATGTAGCTGTGGGATTGATCATACTCGGGCATGCCGGAGCTCACGATGGCAAGCACCTCCAGGGTGCGTATCCTGGGAATCATCCCAAAAGCAGTGGGCTGATCAAAAACCGGGGAGAGCACCTGCACCTTATCGCCCACCACAAGCTGCATCTGATACGCCAAACCCACGCCCAGAACAATGCCTCCGCCAGGAACCGAGAGACTGTCCACGCTTCCGGAAAGCACTCCCTGTTCGAGATCTGCACTGGTGGTGCGGGCAGGACGGAAGAGCCGGCTCACCTTGTCGTGATAACGGGGATCGACTCCAAAAGCCAGCGTGGGAGCAATCTGATTGCCTACTTTGAGCATCAATTCAGTACGAATCACGGGGCTGGAGCGGAAGCCCTCTGCTTCCAGAGTAGCCATGATGGAAGAATAGTCCGAAAACTCTTCTTGATTCTGCTGATAGAGCCGCATCTCAGATTGTGAGGCGATCAGGCGGTTCTCCATATCTGCCTGAAAACCGTTCATTACGGAACTCACACAAATAAGTGCCATCACACCCAGCGCAATACCCGCCAAGGTGAGGTAGTGAGTTCTGCCGATCAGGCCTTTGCCACGACCCTTCAGATACTTCAGAGCCATGAACTTGATAGAGGGATTATTCATATTTGCCAGCCTTGCAGGGCTGCTATTTCCGTCAAGCCTTTAGTCTTTGGGCTTCTTCACCTTCTTTTTGACCGGTTTGATCTCGGGCAGAGAGATGCGAATCAGCTCCACCAGACGCTCGGCATCGTCCCACTGATCTTCCGGGATATAGAGCCAGGGCTTGGCGCCGGGATAAGGAAAGCCTTCTTCCGCCTCGCCCAGCCAATCACGACCTGCTTCAGTGGGCTTTAGGAAGAACTGATCGTCGCAGACCAGAGCGAAGAGCTTGTCCCCGCTATAAATGCCGTATTCACCGAACATCTTTGTCCAGCGGAGCTCTTCCAAATCTGCCAGTTGTTCCGCCAGAAAGTCTATGGTTGCTTTCTTGCTACCCATTGCTGAGCCCCCTTTTCTCCAGATTACTCAGGCGGCTATCCAGATCTGCCTCAAACTCTGCATCAGAGAGATCCGGATTGCGGGTCTGAATCCACACCAGGCAGGGAGCCTGACCGCATTCCCCGCAGGACTCCAGGCCTATTCCCTTTACGCAAGAGTATATCGGACAGTGAGTAGCCCCGTAGAATTCTGCCCAGGAGACCTTGCCTTCCAGAGCATTGCAGCCATCGCACTCTATCCCGTAAGCCCGGCAATCGGTGCTGCAATTCACACCGCAGACGCTCAGATCTGTCATTGGGCGTCGCCTTTATACTCCAAAAGCGCTACCACACGGTTCTTATAGTCCTCTTTACTGAGGTCTGTAAAGCTTTCCACCAAGCTGATGAAATCCCGCTTGTTGGGAGTGGTGAATTTGAACATATCATCCTGTGGGAAAGTGCGGCGAATCAGGATCATGGACTCCTTGATCACGGATTCTTCCAGCTCTTCCCCCCGGGCGGAGAGCATGGCAAAAAGGGTGCCCAGGCGCCAGGTGAGGGTTTTGGCACAGATGGCATTGAAATAGATGCCCAAAAGCGGGACATTGCCCAGAATCTTATCCAGAGCGATATCCACGAAGATCTCACTGAGCGTTCCTGTGATGATCCGGGTGGCAGCATCCTGAGGAGTACCGCTGCGCTCATAAAGCTCGCGGATGCGATCCCAGAGCGGAACGTAGATCAGCGGAATCACGGCAATATCCGTGGCAATCGTGAAAGGCCATCCGGCTATCCCACTGAGGGACTGAGCGATGGAATTGTCCTCCGCCTTCTTCATGATAATCTGGTAGCATTCTTCTGCTTTCATATCTGCTCCTTGGTGGATTTACTGGGCAGATGAACGTGCAAGAAAGGTTCCGAACCTGAACATCATTTGGCGTTTCCAAGATGTGTTACAAGGAGATAAGCAGTAACATGAACTGAGATTACCGTGAAGATGAGATTCCGTGGAACACGAGATGATCCGCACCTTGAGATGAGATTCCGTGGAACACGAGATGATCCGCACCTTGAGATGAGAGTTCCGTAGGAACGGCATTTCAGGTAGCAACGTTAACTTTGCGACATGTCTCTGAGTTCCGTAGGAACGGCATTTCAGGTAGCAACGACGATCCCAAAGTACACCACCCGAGTTCCGTAGGAACGGCATTTTAGGTAGCCCCGAAAAGCCCAATGCACACCACCCGAGTTCCGTAGGAAAGGTATTTCAGGTAGTAACGTTGACTTTGCGACATGTCTCCGAGTTCAGTTAGGAACGGCATTTTAGGTAGCACCGAAAAGCACAATGCACACCACCCGAGTTCCGTTAGGAACGGCATTTTAGGTAGCCCCGAAAAGCCCAATGCACACCACCCGAGTTCCGTAGGAACGGCATTTTAGGTAGCAACGTTAACTGTGCGACATGCCTCCGAGTTCCGTAGGAACGGTATTTCAGGTAGCAACGTTGACTTTGCGACATGTCTCTGAGTTCTGTTAGGAACGGTATTTCAGGTAGCAACGTTGACTTTACGACATGTCTCTGAGTTCCGTAGGAGCGGAACCTCAGGTCAGAAAGCCAAGTGACCAGACGAACCCTGGAAGGGTGACACGCCACTCCACCCCTCCACCACACTTTTCACACACTATACACTATTTAAAAGATCAATGAGAGCCACAACACCACGTATTGTCCCCTCACTTCTTATAAGGTGACACTTTCTCCTCCGAGGTGACACTTTCCTGTGGATTGTTTTCCGCAAGTGCGGAACTGCACGATATGCATAGATTTATATTGACGAACAATCTTCTCTCTCAAAGATATGCATGGCAAGTCCACTTGGGAGGCTCAATACCCCACAGCCACTCTGCCAAACCTGCGAGCTAAGTTCGGGCAAACAGGCTATCAAAGAGAGATGCTGGGACAGCCGGTTATCGAAGGCAACATCTTCAAGAACCACTGGTTCACCAAGTATAGATCGCTGCCAGAGCCATCCCAGATGAAGCGGGTCTGGCTCTATGCCGATCCAGCCTGGGGTGAGAAGATCAACAAGGACTCCATAGATAAGCTTATGGGCATCATCAATACTCAACTGGGAGATGACTTCGCAGCACTGGTCAACGAGCCCACCAAAGCGATAATAGACCGCTGTGTGCGGCTTGGATTGAGGGACACTCAAGTACAAGCCCCGACCAAGACCAGTATCGGACTCTGGGGCATAGAAGATCAGCATCTCTCCTCCACTATTCAGAAGCAGCAGTTGTTCTGGATCGGGAATCACTTCGAAGCCGATGTCAGGCAGAACTTCGCAGACACCATCTCCAAAGCCATCGAGCAGGGTTATACCAAAGAGATGCTTGCCGATACTCTCAAAGACCAGTTCAATGACATTGCCAACCGATCTTCCCATTACTGGCAGGGATTGGCAGAGCATACTGCTCTCAGAATACGTGAGTTTGGAAGACTGCAAGGCTACAAGAAAGCTAAAGCCAGATACTACAAGCTTGTGGTGATCCTGGATGACCGTACCAGTGATATCTGCCGGGCTCTGGCTGCCCAGGATAAGGTCTATCCCCTTAACGATGCACTGGAAGTGATGGACAATCTTATGGCTCTGGATACCAAGTCCAACAGCCTGGATGATGCCCGTGAATACATCAAAGCCCTTGCGCCCTGGATCAAAGATACTCAGATAGAATACGACTCAGGAATGAACCCGGTAGGCGTCTCCGGAGCGCATACGCCGTTCCCACCCTTTCATTGGAAGTGCAGGACAACGACTGTTATCTGGACTGATTAGGATAGAGCAGGTTAGCAACAGAAGTCAAAGCTCTGTTGGCTGTATAAACCTCTAATGATATCTCTATCAATTTGACCTATAACAAAAAGAGATTGACCGAATATCCCATCTATATGACTTTGCCCTAATAGAAATATAACAGAGATTGGGGTAACGTTTGCTGAAAGCTATTCTGGTAACATACCTAAACGATCTGCAGAAGATCATCAACCGGGGAGACGCCCGGGAAGAGTCCTTTTATCATTGTCTTAAGGACATGATCGAGGCTTATGCCAAGCTGAGTAAGATCAGCAAATGCGAAGTGGGTATCTTGCCCAAGACAACCGAAGCCGGAAACCCGGACTTCCGTGTCTGGGATGGCAAAGCCCACATCACTGGCTATATCGAAGCTAAGAAACCAGAGATCTACAACCTCGATCCCATCGCAGTAAGCGAACAGCTCAAGCGCTACCTGGCTACCTTTCCCAATCTCATCCTCACCAACTTCTATGAGTTCCGTCTCTATCAGCATGGGATGTTTGTAGATAGTGTCACTATCGCCAGTTCGATCAATGCCACCCAGATGCATATCGCCCCTCCAGCTTCGCATGTGGAAGGGCTGTCTGCCTTGCTTGACCGCTATTTCAGCTTTTCCCTGCCTGCCATCACTGACCCCAAGAGCTTGGCTAATGCGCTAGCAAAACGTACCCGCTTCCTGCGGGACGAGATCATCACCATTGAACTGGCAGTGGAGGAGATGCAAGGCAAGAAGGTATTACTGAACTTCTATGAGTCCTTCAAAAAGCTACTGATCAACAACCTGACCATAGAGCAGTTTGCTGACCTCTATGCCCAAACCCTCACCTACGGCATCTTCGCTGCTCGCACCCGCAGTGAGGGTGAGTTCAATCGTGAACTCATCTATAAATACATCCCCGGCACCCTGGGCATCCTGAAAAGCATCTTCAAATTCATCTCCTACGAAGAGCCGCCCCAGGCTCTGGCTGTTTTAATCGATGACATAGCGGATATCCTCTTCAATACTGATATCCAAAAGATACTGCACCGCTTTTACAGCGAGGGCAAGGGCAGAGACCCCATTGTGCATTTCTATGAGACTTTCTTAAGCGAATATGATCCCAAGCTCAGAGAGAAACGGGGAGTCTATTATACCCCTGAGCCTGTGGTGCGTTATATCGTGCGCAGCATTCACAGCCTCTTGAAAAGCCACTTTGCTTTGGGCGATGGACTGGCTTCAGAGGATGTCACCATTCTTGATCCTGCTGCTGGTACCCTCACCTTTCCAGCGGAAGCTATCAAAGTGGCTATAGAAGAGCATAAAGGCAAATATGGCAGCGGTAGTATCCACAACCTGATCAGGAACCACATCCTGCCTCACTTCTATGCCATAGAACTCATGATGGCACCTTACACCGTGGGACACCTCAAGATCAGCTATCTCTTGGCGGAACATGGCTACGAACTAAGCGAAGATGAACGCTTCAAGCTCTATCTCTCCAACACCCTGGAACCGGACATCCCCCTGCAAACCGAACTGCCCATCTCTCACGACATCAGTGAAGAATGTGCTCTGGCAAACAAAGTGAAGCATCAGGAACCGATCCTGGTGATCATGGGGAATCCGCCATATAGCTATAGAAGCGAGAATACAAGCCCCTGGACAGAGGAGTTGCTAAAAACTAATAAAGATGGTGCCAAGAGTTACAGCACAATTGATGGTAAGCCTCTCAAGGAAGTCCAACAAAGCGCATTACAAGATGATTATGTGAAGTTCCTGCGCTTCGCCCAATGGAAGATACACAAGGCTGGTAAGGGCATCGTGGGCATGATCACTAATCACAGTTATTTGGACAATCCCACTTTAAGAGGAATGAGACAAAGCCTGATGCATACCTTTGATGAAATCTATGTGCTGGATTTGCATGGCAATACCAAGAAGAAAGAGACCAGTCCTGATGGCAGCAGGGATGAGAATGTCTTTGATATCCAGCAGGGAACCGCCATCATCATGATGGTGAAGGGTACAGACACCAAAGAGAAAAAGGTGTGCCACCACGAACTATACGGACTTCGCCAGTTCAAATACGACTGGCTGGATAACAATCAGTTCCAAGCTAAGACCTATCAGGAACTAAGTCCCGGTTCACCCTTCTATCTCTTCCGTCCGGAAGCAACAGGAAACGAGCATTACATGAAATGGAAAAGCCTGCCAGATATCTTCCCTGTCAACAGTGTGGGGATTATAACTGGGAAAGATCAACTCACAATCAGAGAAAGCCCAAATGATGTAATAAGGACATTACATCGGTTCTCAACAACAGATGTTGAGACATTGCGTTTAGCTTTCAGTTTGGGAGCTGATGCAAGAGATTGGAAGATTGCTCTCGCTCAGAAGGATGTTTTGAGCTCAGTGCAGTACGATCAAAATATTCGTCCGATATTATATAAACCATTTGACCTAAAATACACATTTTACACTGGGCGCATAAAAGGGTTTATTTCCATGCCCATGTACAACGTTATGAAGCATATGCTCAAAGACAATTATGCATTGTTATCATCAAAACAATGCAAGGAAGAGTATAAACACGCTTTTATTGCACAAACCCTGTGTAATAGAAATGTAACTGGTTCTGCGGGTAGTTTTGGATCAAACTATGTCTTCCCCCTTTACATCTACCCAGACGAACACAAAGACGACATATTTGCTACCACAGAGCGTGGATACAATATCGCTCCTGATCTTTTAGATAGATTCAGCAACCAATGGCCTCAGTTCCTGCCGGAGCAACTATTCCACTATGTCTATGCGATCCTGCACAGCAATCAATACCGCCAACGCTTTACGCAATATCTCAGGATGGATTTCCCCCGCATACCATTCACAGATGATTACGAGTTGTTCAGCCAATTGACAGGATATGGTAAAGAGCTTGCCGATATCCATTTACTCAAGAGTCCACGGTTAAGCCCTCCCTTAGCACGGTATCAGGGTGGCGGTTCCAATGACATGGTTGAGTTTATCCAATACTATGATGGCAAGAGTATCGTGCAGATAAACCCTGATAAGCACTTTGAGGGCATCACCCCGGAGTTGTGGAATTATCACATTGGAGGCTATCAAGTGCTGCATAAATACCTCAAAGACCGCAAGGATAAGAGCCTAGCCGATCCCATCCATTATTGCCGGATAGTTACTGCTTTAGCACTAACCATCGATCTTCAGGCTCGGATAGATCGAATCATTGGAATCGTTATCCAATAGAAATGACCGAGTTGCGTGGGCTTTTGTAATACAATTTTTAGCATGAGCATTTACGCTATAGAGATGAACCTGGTTAGCGTCTCCGGGCGTATGATCCGTTCCCACCAATTCTCTGGAAGTGCTGAATAGAGTTCAATATTGTCAATCTGTAATAAATACATCATCAACTATTTACAATCTGCTAAGCAATAGTTCAAAAGTGTCTGAGACAACTTTTAAGCCCTTATTGCTTCTAAACCATTCATACATTATCTGAACAGTAATGACATCGTTACCGTGCCCTTGACATATAGCCCGACTGAAATTTGAAGCTATTACACAAATTATCCCTTCAGTTTTATCTGATAATCCGGAGTCCCTTTCAGTGTCCTCACAGATCAATTTGTCGAGTATTAAAGAGATGGCCTTGTTATCTAACAATTCATTGGGATTACTTGAATGACTAATCTCTTGAATAACGTCTTGTTTATATTGCCTGAGAAGATTATAGATCAACTCCTGATGCTCCATAATGAAATGCTGTAGTCTATTTTCCACAGATCGTTTATTTACAACTGGTAAATCATAGATTCTATTAATCTGTAATGAATAGTTATTTTTAAAATGGAAAAAAGCTATTCTCTTGAACATCTCACTAAACTGATTTTTCATTAGATTAGGCACATCTACTTCGTTAGCAAACAATTCCAAACGCGTTATTGAACCAGGCAGTATGCTGGGATCAAGGGATTTACACAACGGGGGAGCAGCCTTTTTCTGAAGAGGATTAATAATGTACAACACATTGTCAGAAATATCAAAATCGCATTCTCCAAGCCATACACTGAAGTCTAATACCCCAAACAAAATCACTCTGCCATAAATGCATGAATTCACATGATCACGAATTATAGCGATGTAATGGCAGAATTCGCTATGATCACAATCGACCCGAAAAGGGTTATCAGCAGTCAAACTCACATAATAACTGATATCATCACAATCTTTTAAATTGCCAAACACTGAATTTTTGAAAGCGAGTAATTCTGATTTTCGTGCTATATCTGGCCATTTTAATGCCGTATAATTGAGCACGATACGTCCAACTTCCCTCAAAAAACACTCACCACCAATGGAAAAAGTGTGGTAGGTTGTTGGCATATAGTTTGTTACTATCCGTTTATTGGTCGCAGTAACCTTTCTACCTTCACTCTTTAATCTGTTTAAACAATCATCAATTTGCTTCTGATTAGAACCCTTTATACATATCAAATCCTTACCATCAGACTGCCTGGAAGATGTTATTGTAGCTGAGGTCAAACTTGTTTTTCCGAATGAATCAACAGTGAACTCGGTTCCATCGACATTCTGAAAAACTGCTGATATCTGCTTTTTGGAGTTTACTGATTCAGTTCCAATCTGCCCATTGATAAAATCTAATTGAGCAGAAAAAGCGGTATCAAGTTCGCTAAAATGATTGTTACAGGCACTACATATAACTCTTTTATATGTAACTCTGCCCCCCATACTCGCTGGGAAAATATGCTCTTTTGAACCGGTGGGGTTCCCACAATAGATACAATGAGTTGCACTGCTCATTATTTAGTTAATAACCTTACTACCTCATCTATAGCCATGCCTTGCTGTAAATCACTTAACAACTGATCTACCCTTCCCATTGAATAGTTTTTGAACGCGATTACTCTATAGAACATATGCGCAGAATGCATCCCGACAAGATAATGAGTGTACTGTAAAGTCATAGAAGCACCATGATAGTAAAATACCCCCTCGGGATCAGCCGAACCATTAAAGAAGATCAAATAGTAATCCGGCACGATCGGAGTATCAAATATCGTCTCAGTAACCGCATCCCAGCTTATC
Source organism: Candidatus Cloacimonadota bacterium (assembly GCA_023421135.1). Classification (GTDB taxonomy): domain Bacteria; phylum Cloacimonadota; class Cloacimonadia; order Cloacimonadales; family Cloacimonadaceae; genus PHBP01. Next base: position 74,961 of record JAEZUG010000088.1, read on the forward strand.
ACTGCATTGCTGCCATCCATAACGATCATCACGTTCTCCGGCGCTTTAGGTGGCACATATTCACCCGCTCCACTCAGCCGTATCGCAGCCATCGGCATATTCTGAGAGCTGTTATAGATATAGAGGCTATCTGTAATCGCACCGACAATCAGGGGAGTAAACCTTAGCTGCAAGGCTATGCTATCCCCTTGGGCGATATTGATCGGCAGCAATGCACCCACCACTTCAAAGAGGGTTTGCGTCTGCCAGAAACTAAGATTACTCACTTCCAGATCAGCCGTGCCGGTATTGCGTACCCATAGTTCCTGAATAGCAGATGAAGAACCAAGATATACATTACCCAAATTTAACGAGTTAACTGCTACCTCTATTACAGGATACCTGGGAACTACGGTAATGTAATCTTGCCTGGTTAATGTAGCATTTAGACCAGCCGAATTGGTAGCCGTTAAAGACACAGAGTACACCCCATCGTTAAGGTAAACATGCAGCGGATTCTGCTGAGTTGAGTTTTGCCCATCTCCAAAATCCCATAACCACTCTGTGAGAATACCAGTGTTTGCTGTAGATAGATCCGTATACTGAATCGTTAGTTGTTCCAGTCCGGATGTAGTATCAGCAATGAAATCAACCGTTGGTGGATATACAATCGAAGTTATGGAAAAATTTGCATCTGATACATCATAAATATTGCTATTTGAAGCGCTTCGCACTCTAACCAAACATTCCAAAGATGGATTATTAGGCACCAACCATAAATATTGGCCTATGGATGCATTAATCGCTGTACCCTGTAATTGCAACCAATTAATTCCATTATCAATACTATAATCTATCAAAATCTGGGTTACTATAGAAGGGGCAACTATCCATGAAATCTCAAATACGCTATTTATTTGAGCCATTTCACCACCATTTGGACTGATAATTCTAATCTTAGGGCGTATTTCGAAAGTCGAATTATTAATATCATCAAATTCCCAGCTAGACATTGAACTGATCCTTACAAAGCATGTCTCAGAGGCTACATAAGGAATCACCCAATTATAATTTCCGATCGAGGCAGAGATGTTTTCCCCTATTAAAATCCAACTCCCTGTTGTGGAGGTACGATATTCCAATTTGATCTCGTCTATATAAGCACTGTTCCATGTAATAGGCTCTACAGTTTCCGAAACCCAGATTTGACCACCATTGGGGCTGGTAAGTGTGAGTCTGCAGGTAGTAAAAGCAAAATTACTCCAGTCATAGACGTAACTATTCTCAGAATCTGAAATTAGGAATCGACAGTTTGAGGATGGAGTATCTGGAATGGTACAATTCCAAAAACTAAGGCTTGCATCGATGTTTTGTGCCAAAAACTGCCAGTCAGCCCCCCCATTAAAACTAATCTTGATATCAACATGTTCCACACCCGTTGATATCCACGCCACATTATAACTTTTACTACTCTGCATCATCAAATCCTGATTATCAGGAGAGATTAACATTATGCTTGATGGTGCAGCGTAATCAATTGAAAAAACATTGTCTGATATATCACTTACAGGAGGATAGTCTGCCCAGTTAATCTTGATAAGACATTGAATGGAAGCTACATTCGGTACAACAAATGATAACTGACCCATTGATACATCAATTGGTGTAGAATTGAGGGCAATCCAACTGATGCCGTTGTTTATTGATAGCGACAAATTTACGCTGCCTGATGAAAAACTATTATCCCAATAAATGTTTTGCGCAGAGCTAGCACTCAATGTTTCGCCACCATTGGGAGAAAACAATCTGATAGTTGTAAGTCCCATCTTTGCAACAACGATATCAGTACTACCGCTACTGATTAGGGGTTGCCCCCCCACTGTTGTACTGCTGCTAAAATCTCCGATTATCCCAATACTTCCAGAACTGTCTACATTTACGCAGTTACCAACTGACCCACCAGCATTTTCAACCCAAAGCCAATTACCACTATTATCGAGTTTTGCGACAAACATACGCCGAGAGCCACTTGTATAGGAAGTGGATCCAAAATTAGTAGTTCCAATGAAATATCCCGTTACGTATATTTTCCCACCGTTATCCACATCAATGCTATAACCATGAGGCCCATCTGAACTAGAGCTATCCGTTCCAATCGCCCAAATCCAATTACCACTACTGTTTAGTTTAGCAACAAACATTTCTTTACTACCAGACACTGTAATACCACCAAAGCTTGTAGAGTCATATTGGAAACCTGTAAAATAGACATTCGAAAAACTATCGACAGCAATTCCATAGCCGCTTGATATAGCAGAATCCACTGTGCTTGAACCCATAGCACTTCGGGCCCATAACCAATTACCGTTATTATCGATCTTGGCGACATATGCATTATTATAGAAGAATATAAGAGTTTCATATGCAAAATAATTGCTTCTTATCCAAAAGCTATCAAAATATGCCGTTCCCTTAAAATACCCTGTAACATAAGCATTCCCAGTATTATCTACCGCTATGCTGTAACTATAATCATTATCAGTTCCCCCTGCTTTCTTTGCCCAAAGCCAGTTGCCGTTGCTGTCCATCTTTGCTATGAAAGCATCTGTTCCTCCACTAGATGTAAGTGAATATGTTCCAAATGAGACTGTGCTATTGAAGGTTCCAGTAATGTATACATTAGAATTTTGATCAAGTGAAATTGAATAACCTATTCCACCTCCTCTTATTGCCCAGAGCCAGTTACCACTGCTGTCCAGCTTTGATGTAAAGCTACCACTTGAGCTTAGCGTAATAGTGCCAAAAAGAGCAGATCCAGTATTTCGACCAGTAATATATACGTTAGAATCATTATCCACGGCAATTCCATTACTATTGTCAATGCCTGCCCCACCCGCCTTTTTTGCCCATAACCAAGTGCCACCCGAATCTAATTTAGCAACATACACATCAACACCGCCACTACTTACTAGGGACACGCTCCCAAATATTGCAGTTCCAGAGAAATTTCCAGTTACATATGTATTACCATAAACATCTTGTGCGATAGCCTTACCTTCATCAGTTGAAGTCCCACCGCCTTTTTTAGCCCACCGCCATTCTTGTTCTTGGGCAGCAAGCGTAATAAAGATAGTGACCATAACTATCATAAGTATATAACTCTTATTAGCTACCATTTTTTCTCCTTTGGCAGTCTAAATCTTTCTACCTATGGTTATTAGAAATACTAATACTATTTGTTATCAACTCTTTTCCCTTTGCTGAATAATCCATCAACACTGTCTATTTCATTCAGGCAAGTAGATACTCCAGAAGGGTTTAGTATTCTATTTAATACTTTCAAAATATACAACCCGAGAGTTTCATTCCCATATTATTGGGTTAACTTGAATTATGGGGTATTTATATGTGACTAATCTCATTATCACCCCTTTATGTATATCACAAATTGACTATCCAAGATGAATCGTCTTCTCGGTCAATTATGCGGTGGATGTTAATACAATCAGGTGTAAGAGCTATGTAATCACTTGTTTCGTCTTTATTCATGTTACGAACCTATTTCAAGGTTGTATAGATAGTTGTTGTGTATGATTTAAAATAAAGAGTTACCAAGTTGGAGCAATGTTTGTAAAATCGTTCTGTTGCTCGAACAATGTCATGTACCTCGCGGCAACTTAGTTCTAACATTTTGCTCTTCTTTTGGGCTTTATGTAAGGCTTCCGCCAGTAACAGTTCTCATATTCTATACACCTTTTATAGTTCTTCTTATCTCAATGAAATTACTCAAGATAAGAAACGAGTATCTGCATGTCATTAATACCATAATGTCGATTCTGTCAATAACAATTTCTGTCGCATCCTTATGCATCCTTATTTGTGTTAATATAGGGTCATAGCTTCCTTGCTCTGGATAGAGTATCCAATACTACTCGCAAGGAGATACGATGGAAGCCAAGCTGTTAGAACGCATCAAAGAACAATTAGTCAGACATGAAGGTCTGCGGCTGAAGCCATACCGCTGTACGGCAGGCAAACTGACCACTAAAAGGAATGGATTCCCGATCAGGTCGGGAATGACAGATGATTGTGGTATCTCCCAGACCGAAGCCTATGTGCTCTTGGAGAACGATATCCAGAACTGCCAGAAGCAGCTTTTGGATGAGATTCCGGAGACATACGATAGTTTGGACGAGATTCGCAAGTCGGTGTTGCTCAACATGTGCATAAGCATCCCACAAAGCCGCTTCGCTCCTTTGCGGGAACCCTGCTACCTGGGCATCAATGGTCTGCTTGGCTTCAAGAACACTCTGGCGTTTATCCAAGCCGGAGACTGGGAACGAGCTGCCAATGGAATGCTTGCCTCCAAGTGGGCGAAGCAAGTGGGGCTCAGAGCAATTGAACTTTCTGAGCTGATGAGGAAGGGCCAGTGATCCCTATCCCGGTCGAGACCGATGCCATGCTCGCCATCCTCAATCTGCCCAAGGAGATGCCCAATAATGGCATCTTCAAGGAGCATCAGGGCTTGGTAATGGAGATGATCCATTCACTGGTTCTGCAGGAACACTATGATCATACAACTCACGATGACCTGCCTGAAGAGGAGCCATTCCTGATCTCTTTTCGCTACACCCTAAATCCTTTGCAGACAAAGTTTTCAGGGAACCCGTTTTTGGGTTTTCATTCCTGATGCTGCACTCTACTGCCGAGTTTCTCAATTTGAAGACCCTGGGCGAGGGAATCGTCAAGACCGTAGAGATTTGAGACCAGTCTGCTACCGAACTGCTCACAGGGAGCGAAATAGACGCATTCAAAGCTAACCTTGAGCTGAGAGCTCTTCCCACCCGAGTTCCGTAGGAACGGCATTTCAGGTAGCAACGACGATCCCAAAGTACACCACCCGAGTTCCGTAGGAACGGCATTTTAGGTAGCCTAAAGACGCTGAGATAACAAAAAAATGCGAACCAATTATTGACAGATTCTGGAGCTTTTCATATTTTGCAAACATAAACAAAACCTAGGAAGATCGAATGCCCAACACCTACACTAAGATTTATATCCACTTGGTCTTTGCCACAGAAACCAGAGACAGTATGATTCGACCGGATATGCAGGCAGAGCTTTTTGCTTACACTGCCGGAATCGTTAAGGAGCTGAATTATTTCTTCCACTGTATTGGTGGCACGGAAGATCATATCCACCTCCTGGTTGGCATGAATCCCGATCTTGCTCTCTCTGATTTTGTGCAAAAGGTGAAGGCAAACACATCCAGATTCATCAATGAAAAGGGCTGGCTGGTGGGCACCTTTCGCTGGCAGAAAGGTTTTGGCGCCTTCTCTGTAGCGCATAGCCAACTGGAGATGGTTCGTAGTTACATCAAGAATCAGGAGCAACACCATCATAAGTTAAGTTTCAAAGACGAGTATGAGATCTTGTTGCAGCGTTATCAGATAGAATATGATTCGAAGTATGTGTTCAAATAGTTTGTACTCTGATAGGGACCTGAAATGCCGTTCCTACGGAACTCAGAGACCCGTTTCGAGTCCAGATTGCTACCTGAAATGCCGTTCCTACGGAACTCTGGTGGTGTGCGTTGGGATCGTCGGTGCTACCTGAAATGCCGTTCCTACGGAACTCTATTCGCAGGGTCAGGCCACGGAGACTACCTGAAATGCCGTTCCTACGGAACTCTACCTGCAATAAAGGCAAGAGCATATAGTTCGATGCATAAGCTATTAATCCCTACCCTCGTCTTTCTCCTCTCCTGCACCAGTCTCTTGGCCTCACCAGAGGCGGAACACCTGGAGGCCTACTTGCTCTCCTGGCCGCAGACGGTGGAAGAGACCATCACCGCACCGCTATCCTGGGAAACACAGGACTGGCTGGCCGCCGGAGGAGTGATTCTGATCGGAGGAGGCTTGTATCTGGCAGATGAAGAACTGCGCGAACTGGCACAGAGGAATCAGAACCCCTTGGGCGACGCCATATCACCGGTTGTGCGGCAATTTGGCGAGTATAAGCTGGTGTTCCCGGCCCTGCTGCTCACCACTGGTCTGGGCTACGTCTGTGACAGCCCTCAAACAGTGGATACCGGCCTGCTGAGCCTCAAGAGCGCTATCCTGGCCAGCGCAGCAACGCAAGGCTTGAAACTGGCCACTCAAAGACACCGGCCGGATGAAGAGCGGGGACCAGCCTTTTGGAATGGCTCGGGACTCAGCCTGGAAGCCGGTTCTTTCCCCTCCGGACACAGCACTCTGGCCTGGAGCATCGCCCCCATCCTGGCAGAGCAATACCGCGAAACAGCTTGGGTGCCCGTGCTGGCCTACAGCCTGGCCTCGCTCACCAGCCTCTCCCGGGTTTACGATGATAAACATTGGAGCAGCGATATCTTCACCGGAGCCGTCATCGGCTATCTGGCGGGAAGGATGACCCTGAAAAGCACCCCGCGCTTCAGCCTGCATCCAGCGGTGAATCAACCCGGACTGGGCTTTAGCTGGAACTTCTAAGGAACCCTTAACTCAAAGCCCCCAAGATAGATCATTCAATAACTACTGAACCATTAAACCTTTTACTTGGCAAATAGTCCCAAGCGTGTTATCCTATCAAAAAGAACATGATAGGAGTACACAATGACAAAGACCTCAATAATTCTCGTTCTCGGCCTGGTTTTTAGCCTGAGCCTCCTGAGCGCTATGGAGCACACGGTTGGCCTCAGACTGGGCGCCAGCTACCCCTTCACAGACGTTACTGAAGATGAAAACAACCTGAATTTTATGGGCGGCCTCTCCTATGAAGCCTGGCTCATGAACGATCTCAGCCTCGGCCTCAGCCCCTACTACACCAAACTCAGTGGCAAAGAAGGCCTGATAGATTACAAGAGCACCCTGATCGGCGGAGACCTCAATCTCAAATTCCGCCCCACCACCCCGCAACTCAGCCTCAACTACGAGGAAGGCTTCCTCAAACGCATCTCCCCCTTTGCCAATCTGAGCCTGGGTGTGGTCAATCACGATACCAAGGGAACCGGCGTCACAGCCGATGACGGCCTGGTGTTTGCCGCTCCGACCCTGGGATTGGGCGTTTCCATGCTCGCCCGCAACAACTTCAATATGGATCTGGGCCTCCAATGGACTCACGCTTTCAACGATATGCTGGATGGCACCGAAGATAGCGGAAATGATAGCTATCTCACCCCCTATCTTGGCTTTGGCTATACCTTCGGCAAGAAGTCAGGCGATGATAACCTGGTGCAAAACAGCTTTAGCTGGAACCGAAGATTTACTTACAACAACGTGCAATTCGAGCTCAATAGCTCAAATCTGACCGATGAGGCCAAAGTCTCCCTGGACGAAGTGGCACAAGCCCTGAACACCAGAAACAACGTGAGATTGGAGGTCAGCGGACATACCGACAACACCGGAACAGATGCCATCAACAATCCCCTCTCGCTGGCCCGCGCCAATTCCGTGAAAGACTATCTGGTGAGCAAAGGCATTGCCGCCGAACGCCTCACCACCAGAGGATTTGGCTCCACCATGCCGATTGCCGACAACACCACCGCAGATGGCCGCGCCCTGAACCGTAGAATTGAATTCATGGTCATTAGATAGTGAACAGTGAACAGAGAGTGACAAGTGACGAGTGACAAGTGACAAGTCCGGTAAGTGTGTAGCTGGGAGACTGCGGCTGCGCCGAGTGAACAG
>JAEZUG010000014.1 GCA_023421135.1 Candidatus Cloacimonadota bacterium
ACTTGTCGCTCATTATACCCCAAATCCATAACTTACCACAGAACAAGCCATTCCTTAGCGTTCGCTAAAGAATCGCTAAAGAATCGCTAAGGGATCGCTAAAGCAGCGAATGAGGAAGCAAGGGGAGTGAACAGTGATCACTCGGCGCAGCCGTTGTCTCCCAGCTTCACTACTCATTATCTTGTAATTGGTTACTTGTCACTCACATAAAGGAAGAGACAGCCGAAGCTGTCTCTTTTACAATGGCAATGATATTGCTGGAGCTTTAGCCAAGCTTCTCCAGCAAAGATTTTATTGAATTATCACATATCTCTTGGGATCTCTGCACCGATTCACTCTCCACATAGACGCGGATGATGGGTTCTGTGCCAGACTTGCGGATATGAATCCAATGATCCTTGCGGGTAGCTTTGATGCCGTCCTGGGTATCCAAAGCATAGTCATGAAGCAGCTCAGGAGCGATAGTCATAATCTTGTTTAGCTCTTCAAAGCTGCGCTCGATCTTGGCCTTGGCAAAGAAGTACCGTGGCAGCTCATCCACCAGAGCGGAGAGTTTGAGCTCTCGTTCTGCCAGAAGACCCAGAATAAGAGCCATGCCTGCCATAGCGTCACGAGTGTAATTCACAGGTGGACAGATCACTCCGCCATTGCCTTCTCCACCGATAGGGGAGGAGAGTTCCTGCATCTTCTTACCGACGTTGATCTCTCCAACCTTGGTACGATGGACTTTCACGCCATACTTCTCTGCGATATAATCGCTGATCATGGAGGAAGAGAGGTTCACAACTATATCACCAGGATGCTTTGCGAGCACAAAGAGTTCTGCCAGAGCTACACTGAGTTCTTCGCCGATGCATCTGCCGTGATCTCCCACAAGGGAGAGACGGTCAACATCTGGATCTGTGGCAAAACCCAGGTCTGCATCGTGAGCCAGCACAGCTTCTTCCAATTGAACCAGATTATGGTTCAAAGGCTCGGCAGGATGGGCAAAGATGCCACTGGCTTCTGAATTGATTTCTACCACTTCACAGCCCAAAGCTTTGAGGAGGAGGGGAGAACAGAGTCCGCCTGCGCCATTCACAGAATCAAGCACCACCTTGAACTTGCGTTTCCTGATCTTATCCAGATCCAGATAAGGGATGGCTAGAATCTTGTGGATATGACGCTCTATGGCAGCTTCATCCCTGGTGAGTTTACCGATGGCTTCCCAATCTACCCAATTGATGGGCTCATCCACGGAGGCCAGGAACTTAGTCGCTTTTTCTGCAGGGAGAAACATGCCATCGGCATCGATGAACTTCATGGCATTCCACTGGGGAGGGTTGTGCGAGGCTGTGATGGCTATTCCACCTGCAGCCTGATGATGTTTAACTGCTAAGAGAACGGTGGGAGTTGCGACGATGCCGATATCGATAACGTCGCAACCCACACTCATCAGGGCAGCAGATACGGCTGCGAAAACAGCCGGACCGGTGGTTCTGGAATCTCTGCCCACCACAATCTTTCCGTGACCGCAAAGCAGACCAAAGTGAGCTGCATACTTGCTGATTACTGTGGGGTCAAGGCTTTCGCCAAAGACTCCGCGTACTCCACTGACACCGGTCATTAAACGAGACATAACTTATAATCCGTAAAGGGTTCTGTTATCTACTATCTTAGCATCTTCACGCAGTTTAGTGAACCAGCGGTTAAAGGCTGCGTCTTCCAGACGTTTCTTCAGCTCGTCCTGCTTAGCTTTATCCTTTTCGAAGGCTGCATAGTCGGGACGACGGCGTTCAGTGGCTTTGAAAATGAGGGGACCATGTTCTGTGAAGAGCAAACCAGTGCTTTGACCTGTATTCAGAGCCAGGGCTGCAGTGGTGAATTCTTCTGAGGTTCCGACTCCGGGGATCTGGGAACCTGGCTTGTGGTTGTTGATATCGATCAATTTCCAGCCAGCACCTTCAGCAGCAGCAAAGATATCTCCACTGCTATTGGCACGCACGAATTCCTCTGCGACGGGACGCATCAGAGCAACTTTCTTCTCTTTCTCGATCTCATATTTGATGCGAGACTTGACTTCTTCAAAATCATCGTAGTAGCTGCGGACGTTGTCCTGCAACTGAGCTACAATCAATCTGCCCTGTTGGTCTTCCACAACTTCACTTACGGCATTCTTTCTGCCATTACGCATGAAGTTCACAATGCTGGATTCCTGGCCGATTCCGGTGACGTAATCTGCATCATGAGATACCCATTTGGTGTCCTGAACTTCCAGTTTCAAAGTGGCAGCAACAGCAGCAATACCACGACGACGGATTTGGGCACGGGCATCATCTGCCTGCTGTCTGGCTCTGGTGAGAGTGGCATCGCTGGCTTCAACTTTCAGGAGGATGTGGCTGGCTTTGATTTTGGGCTCAGTGGGAATTCCACCCAATGAATCACATTTGATGATATGCCAACCGAAGCTGGTCTTCACAGGCTGAGAAATCTGGCCGGGACGCAGAGCAAAGGCTGCAGCTTCAAACTCGGGAACCATCTGGCCTTTGCCAAAGACGCCCAGGGAACCGCCATTCTGGCCAGAACCTGGATCTTCGGAATTGGCTATGGCAAGCTGAGCAAAATCTGCACCACCAACTGCTTGTTGACGCAATTGGTCTATGCTGATCTTCACTGCCTGATAATCTTCTTCAGAAGGCTTGGTCTCAATAACTATATACTTGGCGCGGGAGGCAGGGCCTTTCTTATACTCAGTCTCTTTGTCACGATCGTAACGAGTTCTGATCTCCTGATCTGTAACTGTGACTTCACCAGCTTTGTTGTAATCAAACCAGATGGCCTTACCGTTAACGAGGTCTGTGTCTTTGGCATATTCTGCACGAATGCTGTCTGCATTGATTCCTGCTTTGGCAACAATCTTCTCTTGCAGACGCTTACGGGGCAGATAGCTGCGCACATAGTTTTCCAGGGTTACGAAGAACTCTGTGTTGTTCTTGAGGAGCTCCAGATACTTGGCACGATCAAAAGCGCCATTGGTCTGCAGTTCAGGGTTCTGCATCAGTTCCTGAGGTGGATTGGATTGCATCTCAGTGAGGATGTCGTCATCAGTGACTTTGATTCTATTCTTCTTGATCTGCTGCTCAAAGAGAATGTCGTTGACCAGGGCATCCCAAGCCTGATCCTGCAGCATCTTGCGGGTATTATCATCAATAGGCTGGTTCTGATACATTTCTTTGTAACGTTGTTCTATCTCAGCCAGTTTTGCACGGTACATTTCCATGGTGATCTTGGTGCCATTGACTTTGCCCAAGGGTGGCTGAGTGTTGAACAGGCCAACAACTCCCATAGCGGCCATACCGACGATGAACACGAAGGCCACTATATAGATCACGACCTTCTGTTTCTTTCTCAAGTTTTCGAGCATTTTTATTCCTCCATAAGGATCAAATTAGTTATGAGAAGCCAATCTTTTCAGAGAGCCTTTTTTCTTCAAGTCTTTTTTTGCTGGAAGGAGCAAGATGGCCTCACTACCCCTGCTCTGATCCGGGTGTGGGTCTCCAACAGGCAGTGTTGATTCTTATACTTTCTGAGGCTGTTCACTACGGCAGGATCAGCCTCTCGAGAGGCAAAACCACTTAAGATCAACAGACTGAATTCCAGGTTTTCGTTGCCTGTGTTTATGATCCCCAGCTCGTATCCCAGATATTGTGAGACCAAGCCTTCCTCTATCCATTGGCAGATTAACCCGGAAGCTCCGTAATCCCTCAGGAGCTTCAGAGTATTCAGGCTGGGGCAATAGGTGCACAAGACAATCTTGTCACGCAGATCCTCATTTATCTCAAGATCGGTTGAGACAATGCTGAAAAGACCTGATCTTTCCCTGCCCAGACCCAACATGGCGTTCATTCTGTCTGCCTCATAGCCGATAATAACTCTATCAGGTACGCGAACGCTATTGACTTTACCATAGACGTTTGCATAATACAGCACGGGCTTGCTGATGTACTTGATGGTCACAGTACCTTTGTTTTGATCCACGTCGGTGATAGTACCAGTGGCGGGAGCTTTTACGTGTGAATTGAGGGCAGTGGTGTTTCTATCCAATCGTCTGGCGATTGTCTCCCCTTTGTTCACATAGTCGCCCAGGTGCTTGACGAGGTAATTGCGAATTCTGGGTGCTTTCACCCCCAAGGCTACGGCCACATCAATGGTTGTGGGCTTGGTGCTATAATCCTGAATCTCTGAAAGTACCATGATGCCATAATGAGGATCTATGAACTCCAGTTTTCCGCAAATGGGCGAACTAAAGCTCTGATGACGGGAGTTCTGAGTTGCCAGGGTCTCTGTGGCTCTCATGATCACCTGGTCAATCTCAATTCTGTCACCGGTGCGCACCAAAAGGGAGGCTTTGATCTCAGCAGGGCTGAGGTTGACAAAGTGACTGAAAGGCTGTAGAATATATAGTCTGGGGGGATTGTGAGGATTCTGGGCAATCAAAACCTCTGGTCTTAGTGTGTCTGAAGCTGTCACCTCAATCTCTCCCGGGAAGGGCAGAGAAATCTCTCTCTCCCAGGAGCCTGATTCTATCTGAGGGTTGTGAAAGAGCTCCTGTGGTGACTTAGGATCCAGGCTATAGAGCCCGAAGCGTTTGTTAATCTCGTCAGGCTGTGGCATCTCCGGATCTCTGGCATCCAGGATAAGGGCATAACCAGCTTTAAGGTGAGAGTGCTTGTCTGCATCTGGCAAATCTACCTTGTTCTGTAGGTCAAAGCTAAGTTTGCGATCATAAGCGGTGGCCTCTAAAATGAGTATAGTGCCTGCCTTAAGCTGATGGGTCTCTTCTCCCAAGTTCACTTGCATGAGTTCTTTGTCTTTGAACTTACCAGGATTATAGATAGGGGAGATGTGCAGCACAAGGGGTTCGAGCAGTTCTTTTGCCAAAAGTGTGGCAGTGGGCTTGGGATAGCTTGATCGCAGGACTCCCATGTGAGGAGAGAGAAAATGAATATCACGAAAAACTGTTGTGCAGCCTTTGGGTTTGACTGCATCTATCAGAATCATGGCAGCCTGAAGCTGGTTTTGAACAGCAGTGAAGACTCCCCCAATTCCTACCAGGATGCCGATATCAGAGTGAGAGAAACGGTAGCTCTGCTCTTGGCTCACGTATTCAAACTTATCTACGTATTTGTCACGCTCACCTGCTTTCAGCTTATCTAGAAAACCTATTTTGCCTGTGTTGAAATGCATTTGCTGATGCTGTTCCAAAGCTTGAGCAATGGCTACTTTGGCAAGAGCGTGTTCAATCATCAGCGAGCGAGTATCCTGATGTGAGTGAGTGGGGTAGAGGCTTTTGTTGCCCAGATAGTTACGCAGTTCTGAGCTATCGATCTCCTGGGGCAGGAATTGCTGCAGCCTGTCCAATCCTGCATCGCTGAGGACGTTCAGAGCACTGTAGCTCATTCCCAGATTAGCACTCACAGTTCTTTGAGGATTGCCTTGTATAAAAGAAAAAACGTCTGTTGTGGCTCCTCCGATATCAAAGGCAAGAATTCCTTCCTGGTGGAGGGACGAGAAAAGCTCCAGGCTGTTTAAGACGGCAACTGGTGTGGGAAGGATTGGTGCGGAAGAGCTTTCTTTTACCTTATGATAACCAGGGGCCTTCTCCATCACATTCTCCAGGAAGACCTGCTGGATCATGTCCCGGGTTGGTTTGAGATTCTCCTCCATGAGAGTGGGGCGTAAGTTTGGCAGGAGGCTGATTGCAAAGCTGTCTTTGAGCATGCCTTTGATCAGCTCTTTGGCATCTGTATTGCCAGCGTAGAGAGCTGGAATCAGATCTGCCCCGGCATACTTGGGATCAGGATTGGCTATGCGCAGAATCTCTGTGAGCCGCAGGATACCTGTGATAGCTCCTCCATCCGTGCCTCCCGTGATCAGGATCATATCAGGATGAAGAGTCTTCATCTCCAACATCTGCTCGATGGCACTGCGTTTGTCGTCTATGGTAAAGGTATCCAGCAAGACACCTCCAGCTCCATAGGCAGCACGTTTGGCGCTGCTGGCAGAATCAAACAGGGTGAGTCCTATAACCAATATCTGCAGGCCTCCGCCTGCACTGCTGGTGCAAAAGAACTCAACATCTTCACTAACCTCGATAGCATCCGTGCCAGTCTTCAGGAGTTGGAGCTTGTGCTTGCTTTCCAGATCACGAATTGTCTCCAAGAGACCCAAGGTTACATCATTAAGAGGTGCTTCCACTGTTGTGTCAGCTTTACTTATCCCGACAAGCTTGAAACTATCTGCAAGATTTTCGAGCAGTACGGTTTTGGTATTGGTACTGCCCAAGTCTGATATAACAATGTATTTTGGCATTTGTCACTCCCTTCTGCACCCTGTGAACAACAAAAAATACAGGCTCCAAGCCAAAGCTGACTTGGAGCCGCCTATCTACAAATGATTCTTACTGAATTGCTCCACTGATCAGGAAGCTGGTGGCAAAAGCGATAATGGCATAGAGCTCAGGGAACACACCGAGAATCAGAGTCTTGGTGAAGACATCGTTCCCGTTACCAAGGCTTTCGATACCGCAGGCCACGATCTTGGCTTGTTGAATAGCGGAGATCAGCCCAACCATACCCATAATCAATCCTGCACCCAACAGGGCAGAGGCTTGCAGCATGGTAATTTGGGGCGTAATAATAGATTGCAGGATGAAGAAAGCACCAAAGCCATAGAGACCCTGGGTTCCGGGAAGAGCAGAAAGGATCATGCAATTTGCAAAGATATCATCTCTCTTCTTCATGGCTGCAACGCTGGCACTGCCTCCAATAACTGTACCTATTGCACTACCGATGCCCGATAATGCTACCATCAGGAAGATTCCTATCCAGCCTAAGATGAAGGCTGCGTTGGTTCCGGCTACTGTTTCCATAATTTGTACTCCTGTTTATGTAATTATTTTTGTTTTCCAAAAGGTTTGTAAGCCAGGCCAGGTCCATTGAACCCGGCATTCTTGAAGAACTCCACAAAGGTCAGACGCATAGGATGAACAAAAGCTCCCAGAGAACTAAGAGCCAGGTTCAGGCTATGACCCAGTAGAAGGAAGATCGGGAAGATTATATAGCTAATGATATTGGGGTTTTCTCCCAGAATAGTCTTACCAATCTCATTGACCACAAAGCCCAGGATGGCACCTGACACTCCCAGAGCAAAGAGACGTATGTAAGACAGAATATCTCCAAAGAAACCCGTCACCACATTGTAAAGCACCCAGATGCCTCCCAGGATATTGATCACGATATTCTTCTTGGGATTGTTGAAGAGCATGATCAAAGCTAATCCGGCATAGAGGACATATTGAGCAGTCTTGAGGACGACAGAGGGTGGCTGAACATCCAACTGGGTAGAGCCCAATACTGCCAGAGCCAGGATGAAGAGGAAGGTTCCAAAAGGAGCCAGGCCATATCTGAAGCCAGCCTGAACCACTTGCTTGATGGTATTGAGCAAGACTCCAAAGAGGATCTGAATAGCACCTATCAAGAGAGCCAGGTTGAAGATCTGGTCGTTCTTGGTCTCTCCCTTGGTGAGGATCAGGTTCTTCAAGCCCGGGATTCCTCCTGTGTCAAAACCAAGTATGCTGCCAAAGAGGATTCCCATTATGAAAGCAGCCACACCAAAGGTGATGACCAGATTCATGAAAACCTTCACGTTCTCATTCTTGGCTTTCTTTCTCAGGAAGAATCCCAGCAGCATGATCACAAGTCCATAAGCCATATCAGCATTACAGAAGCCAAAGAAAAGCATGAAGAAGGGTGCAAAGAAGGGCGTGAGATCAAACTCGTTGTACATGGGAAGCATATACATCTTACTGATGGTTTCGTAAAGCCTGTTAAAGGCATTATTCTTCAGTAGGATGGGAGGATTCTCTTCAAGTGTGGCATCACTGGCAAACCACACAACAGAACTGGTTTTGAGGTAGTCCAGCAAAGCCGCTTCTTTGGAAGCTGGCACCCAGCCGTGCAAGAGCTTGAGATGATCGCTTGCTTCATTATCTGCCAGTTCGAGAGCTTCTTCATAGTCATAGGTATGACTCAGGCGTTCCAGTTCATTGGAAAATAGCTCAATAGCAAGAGCCTTGTTACTGGATAGGAACTCATGTACGCCTTTAAGCTTCTCTTCTGTTTCTTTGAATTGGTTATCATATTCTTGCAGACTGTGTTGGTGGAAGCTGAATACATCTGCTTCGAGCCCTGGTTTCTCACCCGTGTAAAGCATTACAAAGTAGAGAACACCTGAGCGTTCTGATACTCGGGAGATGCAGTAGTTCTCTTCCCATTCTGCCTTGAAGTGATTCTTCAGACAACTGCGGAACTCAATACCAATTCCTTTGGCTTTGAGGCTTTGAGCCAAGGCATAATCAAAGTGTCCCCAAGGCTCCAGATCATGAATTTGCTTCTTGAGCACATCCAGATGGCGTTTGAGATTGTCCAGCTCTTCTCTGGCTTGCTTGATCTTGTTGTAAAGAGCTTTGGTCGGCAAGCTAGTGGTTCTAAGGGGATCAGTTGCATCCGGCACAGTGGCCAGATAACGTTGCATCTCGTTGTATTCTGCCAAGAGTTCCTGATTGTGTCTCAGTTCCGGGCTATCAACTGCCTTCGAGCGTTCAATATGCAACACTCCCAGATCCTGCAGCCTGCCAAGGAAGCTTTCGTATTCCAGATGATAGAGCACGAAGCTGTATCTTCTCATTCTTTCTATCATAGCGCTGCCTCGCTTTGCATCCTGTTCTTCAGAATCTTCTGTCCGGCTTTGGAGAGATTTTCCTCGTCTTCCAGGAAACGCTTGATCTTCAGGATACCAGTTTCAAAAGCAGGAATCTGCACCTTCTCATAGAGATTCACCTTCTGTGTAGTCTTCTTGCGAACATACTCCAGAATCTGCATCTTACGATGAAAGAGCTGCTGTTCGATCTGCAATTCAGACACCTGTTTCAGGAGCTGAACCCCATCCAGGAACCAGCTTGGAGCTCTGAAGAGATTGATCTCTGCCAGTTCATACTCGATCTCACCCAAGACAGGCGTTTGCACACCCGCTATCTTACGGCTGTCGATCCGAACGGAACGTATCCTCACCAAAGAGGGATCAAACTCTGTGAAGAGCTTCATAAACTCGTTTAGCTCCGTATGCTTGTCTTGAATCTTCTGTTCCAGCTCACGGATCATATCCCTGGCACGTTTGACTTCCAGCCTCAATGCGCTTTCCTTGTTCTTCAATGTAGGAAGAGCGTTACGGCGCACCTTTAGCTGTTTGTTCAAGTCCTGCAGGGCAGTTTTATTGTACTGAAATTTGAGTGCCATTACTCCTTCCAGTAGAGCTTCATAAATTCTTCTTTGATACCAATTTCAGCTTTGCTGAAGTACTCCCTGAAGAGTCCCCAGGTGATATCCAGCATCTTATCTATATCGATATTGACGTCGATCGCCAGGATCTGATCCGAGTACTTTTTGGCAAAGCTCAAGACGCGCTCATCGTAATCTGAGAGGTCAAAGCCGTTCTCCAGCTTGGTCTTGGCATTGGCAGCATCGGAATAGAGCCGCACAGCAGTGTTCATCACCTGAGGATGATCTGCTCTGGTCTTCTTTCCAATCACAAGTTGCTTTAGTCTGGAAAGCGAACGGAAGGGATCCACGATCACCTTGGAGATATCTGTATCACGCCGCAGATAGAGCTGACCTTCTGTGATGTAGCCAGTATTATCTGGAATGGCGTGTGTGATGTCTCCACCAGAGAGGGTTGTTACAGCCACGATGGTGATTGAACCTCCCTCGGGGAACTGCACTGCCTTCTCATAGAGCTTGGCCAGCTCTGAATAGAGCGAGCCCGGCATGCTATCCTTGGAGGGTATCTGATCCATACGATTGGAAACAATGGACAGAGCATCGCAATAGAGCGTCATATCAGTGAGCAGCACCAACACTTTCTCTTGCTTCTCCACAGCAAAGTATTCTGCCGCAGATAGTGCCATATTGGGCACCAGGAGCCGTTCCACGGGAGGATTCTCGGTAGTATTCACAAAGGATACTATCCTGTCGATCACACCTGCATTTTCAAAGGTATTTTTATAGTAGAGATAATCATCGTTGGAAAGCCCCATGCCGCCCAGGATAATCTTATCCGCATTGGCGCGCAGCGCCACCATTGCCATCACCTGGTTATAAGGTTGGTCAGGATCGGCAAAGAAGGGTATCTTTTGCCCTGTCACCAGAGTATTATTGAGATCGATACCTGCAATACCTGTGGCAATAAGCTCTGAAGGTTGTTTACGACGAACGGGATTTACGGAGGGACCGCCAATCTCGACTTCTTCGCCATTCACCTCAGGTCCGCCATCAATAGCTTGACCATAGGCATTGAAGAATCTTCCTGCCAGTTCTTCTCCCACCTTGAGAGTGGGAGGCTTGCCCCAAAAAACTACCTCTGCATCTGTCCCGATACCTTCTGTACCAGAGAAGATCTGCAGGGTTACGTTGTCGCCAATAATCTTCACCACCTGAGCCAGTCTTCCGCCCACGGTGGCCATTTCGTCATAACCGACTCCGGTAGCATTGACAGAGCAAGTGGCTTTGGTGATCTGATTGAGCTTGGTGTATATCTTTTTGAAGGCTGTCATTTTGCTCTCCTTTCCTCTGCCAGACTGTGCAGCTCGCTCTCAAACTTATTAAAGTCCGAGCCCTTGAATTCTGAGTAGTTCATTTGTTTGGCAAGGTTCATCAGCTTAACGTAGAAGGGCAGCACTTCCTCAAAACCTTCATACACAAAGTCCATATCGCAGACATCCAGGATCAGATCCAGCATATAGCGTTGACGATCCATAGGAGTGGATTGGTCTATCTTATCAAAGCCGTCCTGCTGCAAGATTATTCGGTCTATCATCTCTGATTTTCCATACTTATCATGATATGCCAGAGGAACACCATCGTCTCCCAGGATATTGATCTGTTCATAGGCTTCTTTGCCACGCAGGAGAATATCCTTGGCATGGAGGACTTTATCAACCCAGCCAGCTTCGACATGTTCATTCAGATATTCCTGCACCTCGGCATATTCCAGATACTTGGAATAGGAATCGATAGGATCAACAGCCGGATAGCGCTTGGAATCCGCTCTGTCTTGTGAGAGAGCATAGAAACACCGAGCAGCCTTCTTGGTGGATTCTGTCACGGGTTCCTTGAGGTTTCCACCCGCTGGAGACACAGTGCCGATAAAGGTAATTGATCCGGTCTGTCCATTATTGAGATACACAAAGCCTGCTCTGGAATAGAAATTGGACACAATGGCAGGAAGATCCATAGGGAAGGCATCCGGCCCCGGAAGCTCTTCCATACGATTGGACATCTCTCTCAGAGCCTGCGCCCATCTGGAAGTGGAATCTGCCAGGAGCAACACTTTCAAACCCATGGAGCGATAGTATTCCGCAATAGTCATAGCTGTATAAACCGAGGCTTCACGAGCTGCCACGGGCATATTGGAAGTATTACAGATAATGATAGTGCGTTCCATCAGCTTGCGTCCGGTGCGTGGGTCATCCAGCTCCGGAAACTCCACAAACATTTCCACCACTTCGTTGGCACGTTCGCCACAAGCAGCAAAGATAATCATATCTGCATCAGCATTCTTGGAGATACTGTGCTGCAGCACTGTCTTCCCGCAACCGAAAGGTCCGGGGATAAAGCCTGTGCCACCTTCCACAATGGGGTTTAGAGTATCAATAGTACGAACGCCTGTCTCCATCATTCTGGAGGGACGGGGCTTCTCTTTGAAAGCCCGGATGGGAAGCTTCACCGGCCAGTATTGCACCATGGTGACACGATACTCTGTGCCTTCAGAATCCACTAGTACAGCGATCTCATCGACTATGCGATAGGAACCTGAGCCCACGATGGATTTGATGGTATAGGTCTCCTCCATATTAAAGGGAACCATGATCTTGTGATTGATCCAGCTTTCTTTCACCTGACCCAGCCAATCTCCACCGGACACATGGTCTCCAGCTTTGGCAAGGGCTTCAAAATCCCAGCGGCTGTCTTCATCCAGAGGATCTGTATATTCACCACGAGTGAGGAAGACTCCGTGCATTTTATTGAGGTCATTCTGCAACCCATCGTAGTTTTTGGAGAGCATTCCGGGTCCCAGCTTCACCTGTAGCATGTGCTGCACAAATTCCACTTCGTTTCCAGGCTGCATTCCGCGTGTACTTTCAAAAACCTGAGCATAGGCGATGGCACCCACGACTTTGATAACTTCTGCCATGAGTTTAACTCCGCTAAGGTTTATGTAGCAAATTTCATTTTGAGATACAGGACCATCCACCTCAATCAAGATGAGGTTGGCGATAATGCCTTTGACTATTCCTTTGGTCATATAGCTACCTTCTATTCATTATATTAACATTCAATTAGGGTTTGCCGGAGCCTTAGCTTGTCCGGCTTTGGAGCGAACTGTGAATTCAGGGGGGATAACAAAGCTGGATTCCATCTTGTCCAAGGCATCGTGAAAGCTTTCTTTGCCTGCATTGGTGTCAAAGGATGCCCAACGTGCCAGCAGCTTCAGCTTGCAGTAATATCCCAGGATCTTATCGATGCTGAAGTATTCGAAGAAGGTATTGTTATCAACCCACTTCCAGCGTATCACATCATAGGCCTTTTCACGATAGAGGATATTGTTCTGCTCATAAGCCCGGTAGAGCTCATCAAAGAGCTCAGACTGTTTGGATAGCCCTAAGTCTGCAGAATTGCTTTTGGCAAGCTTGTCCACAATCTCACCTTCGCCAATCAAGTAGTGAGCATACTCGTAGGAATGAGCTCTGCCATTGATTGCCATTAAGATATTGCGGATCAGGACTTCGTGTTCAAACCAATTCTTGAGAAGCTTATTCGGAGCGTCTTTCAGCCAAGTGAAACAGGCATTGAGCAGGTCGTGATCTGCACTATTGTAATCTGGCAGATCTTCCAAGGCGAGCAAACGGCTCAGCTCACGGGATACAAAATCTGGTACTTTGCTATAGCTTTTGGGGAGCTTGAGCTGAGGATTGCCAAGCTTATGCCGGTGAAGATCCAGAAAATCTTCCCACCATCCCTCGGGATAGATGGAGATCAGTTCCGGAGGAAGAGACTGTTTATACATCAGCTTCAGCAGAATCTCCAATTCGTCCGGAAGGTGAATTAGCTCCAGTAGTCTGTAGTCCTTGGTGCTGAGATGCTTCTTGGCATCAAGCCTGAAATCCTCCAGACTAAAGGGCAGCTTGGCATCATCTATTGTGATGACAGGCAAGCCGCAGATAAAATAGTAATATTGCATGGTTAGGCTTCAAAAAGCAGTTTCTGAGTGCGAGGACGCAGATAGCTCTTGAAGAGCAGGGCAAAATCCTCATCGGTAAAGCTGATCTTGTAGCTGCCGTCCTGAGGTGCCAACACAAATCCATGTTTCAGATTTGCAGCAATTTCTACCTTTAGCTTACCATCCAGTACCTTCTTCATAGAGGCAATGAATTGCTCCTCAAGCTTGGTTTCCATAGCCTTTGGTAAAGTGATAGTGGCATCATTGCCGTGGCTTTTCCAGGCTTCAAGGCTTTGCAGGATGACTTGACGGGAGAATTGGGGATCCTCAAGGTCTGAACTGATCTTGCTATCGTAAACGCTGGAAAGAATCAGATCGGTGATCTTGCTCTTCAGCGAGTTCACTGTGTGCTGAGCTGCCAGCTTCAGATCTGAATCTGTATTCTTCTTCAGGTCTTCGGCTTCTTTCCTGGCCTTCTGCACAATCTGCTCTGCTTCAATTTGCGCTGTCTCTTTGATCTTGCCAGCTTCCTGCCGGGCGTTTTCGATCAACTTGCTGGCTTCAGCTTCTGCTTTGCCAACACCTTCCTCATAGACTTTCTTCAAGAGTTCTTGCAATTGATCACTCATATCTATACTCCAGGATTGTTTTCTTTTGCCAAGATATTTCTTCCTCACTATTATGTCAATAGAATCTTAGCAATATGAGACCTCTGCAAGTTGTGTATGTCTGTGCCCTGAGATTCTTTGATAGAAAGACAAATTGGAGATATTGAGATGCAATTATGCTTGTTTACAGATGTCAACAGTAAGATCCACAACCCCATGAAAGCCGTCTTGGTAGCAACCCGAAAACCCGATGGCAACCACAATCTGATCACGGTGGAGTGGTTTATGCGAACCTCCATCGAACCTGCCCAATATGCCATCTCAATTGGGCATAGTCGTTATAGTTATGATTGTCTGACCGATTTTCCCTATTTCAATATCATCTTCCCTTCTCCTGAAAACAAGGCCTTGCTTGGACTGGTAGGCTCGCAATCCGGCAGAGATATCGATAAGTTCACAGCCGGAAACGTGGAGTTCATTTCAGGAAAGCTACAGAAACTTCCTGTGATCACAAATGCCACAGCCTGCTATGAGTGCGAAATTGTGACTCAAGTTCGCTCCGGAGATCATACTATCTTCGTGGGAGACGTGAAGTATAGCTGGATCAACCCGGAGAAAGAGCTGTTTGTTTATAGAGCTTGATTCTGAGATAACAGTTTATGGTTAAAAGTTAATGCTGCGCTGCTGTCGCCACCCAGCTCCATGATTTATCATTCCAGAGAGTTGTTTCAAATCCGCGTATCTGAATGAAACAGCGAGACAGTTAGTCCCAGGAGCTTGTTCAGGCTTCAGTCAGGAAGTTATGCCGGAAGGAAGCCTTGCAAAGGCGAAGTATCAAAGCCCGTAAATACACAAGGGTTTCCATAATCAGAAACCCCGAAGGGGTATCCTCTGTAAGCGATGGGTGGCAACCCATCGACTGGTATGATCTTACGCCCATGTCTAACAAATATCCATCACCCCTAAGCAAGATAACCTTGGTTATCTTGCTTAGGGGTGATGGATTAAACCATAAGAACTTTTCTATCATGCTATTGACCCGGGGTTTAGCTGCGCTTCACCCCGGGCTTACATATCAAACCCTTTCAGGGTTATCCTTTTACTCAAGCATCATTTGCCAACCCAATACTTTGTCAACAGTCTGCGCCTTCCGGGCTATTACTACATGCCTAGAAAGTGAGGAATCGGCATAGCACATACCACGCTACACACTCCACCCCCCTTTCTTCTTCCTTTACTTCTTTAGCGATGCCTTAACGTAGCCTTAGCGATCCTTTAGCGAAAGTTAAGGAAAGGTTTATCCTATAGTAAGTTATAGATAATCCGTCAAACGAGGGAGCTATCTGGCTGTAACATGATAAGTTGGACAGTAAGGAAAGCAACTAAGGCAATGTACCCACATCTAGGTGAGAAGTGAGAAGTGACAATTAGGAGTAAGAAGTGCCGAGTGACGGAGAAGGGGGTATTTGCGTCCGAAGCGCCACCACGACACCACGTCAAAGCGCAACAACCCTGAACCCCGCTTTAGTGGGGTGACATCTGCGGAGCCCACGGTGAAGCGCAGCGAACCGTGGGTCATGGAAGCCAGAAACCACTCTTTTTCTTATCAACCCCCACCCCATTGGAAAGCAGCGCCTTCCAATGGGGTGGGGGTTGATTATTTTTTACGGAAGCACTGTGCAATGAACGAGGGGCTTCGCTGCGCTTCGCACCCTCGCTATGATCTTTCGCCCTCTGGGCTATGAGGGTGGGTGTGGACTGAGGAGTGATGGTTTGGTTTGCCAATTCATCCCAAAACCTCAATTTGCTCGGCTTTGATGACCCTGATATCTCCGAATTGGAAGAGGCAACGGAGTTACCTGCAGGAGAGCTCTCAGGGCTCTGTGGAAACCCGTCTTGCCAGCGAAGGCAGGAATCCAGGGAGCTTGTTCAGGTTTCAGACAAGAAGTTCTTCCAGGAGGAAGCCTTGCAAAGGCGAAATATCATAGCGAGGGTGCGGAGCTTCTGGCTCTCCATCAAACCGCTTGCGGTTTGATGGGGGAAAGAAGCGGAGCCCCTCGTTGCGTTGTATCCTCCTCGCATCGGAAAGGAATCCCCACCCCTTCAGGAAAGCGCCAGCGCTTTCCTGAAGGGGTGGGGATGATATCATAAACATCCTCAGGATCACCATTTACGAGGGACTTCGCTGCGCTTCGCAAACTCGCTATGATCTTTCGCCATCCGGGCTATGTCGGCAGCTTGGACCCTGAGTGAGTTATTGTGTAACCTACTTATGATTAACCCATTATCACACAGTCTCCTTCGCATGAATCCTGTAAAAATGAACATTGGGAAATGAAAGTAACTCAACGGGCTTTTGTGGAATTAAGTGGACACGGTTGCAGACAGATGAGGGCTCAGTTATGGATAAATGCTTGACAATTGTATAGGATTGTTATCAGTATGCACAAAGTGGATTCAGGGTCATAAAAATTCTCTGAAACCATGAATAAATCAGGATTGATTTGTAAGAACAATTAGTTGATGCCTGTCCCCTTGTCTTTAGTGGAGCATCAAAGACGGATAATTAGACAATATCTTGCTTAACAAGAAATGATCTTGCATATTATGTTTATTCTGTCATGAATGATCAATAAGATGCAGTCATAGACAGAGTCTTTCTCAAAGCTGATTCTCAAGGACTACCCAGATGAAAACCTGGTAAGAGACTTGAACTGATATAATCCGAAACAGTCCAGGCAAGTTATGAAGAATAAAATCCACTTGGCGTGGTCATACTACAAAAGAATACAGCGTTTAGGCATAACAAAACGCAATAATGTATAAGGAGTCCAAATATGAAGACAAAGGCACTGATGGTAATTGTGTTCTTGCTACTCTGCTCCGCCATTCTAGCTAGCGGGAATGACAGCGAAGCAGAGGAGTATTGGCGTAAGACTCAGGAACTCAACCAAATGGCCGAACGATTCAAAGCCGAAACGGGGTTTGTGGGAGACATTGGATATAGTTATCAGGCAATGGGATTTACAAATTATAGAGGGAACTTCAGAGATATCCCAGTTACGGTTCCTCAAGATACAGTAGCCATGGGGCAGGTGTTTGAGCAGGTGCTCACGAAGGTGAAACCGTATATCAGGGCCAGGGAAGGACAATTAGTTCGAGAAGCAATTGTAAGTTATGTTAATAGTACTTATGTTACATATAGACAGCGTGTTAATGGATATGGAGTGGTTGGTGCCGGAGTTCTACGGATCGATTATAATATTCCAACTAGCGAGATTATTGTTACTGATAACACGGTAAATATTCTGAATGATTATGTTATACCAGTTCTTACAAATGAGGACGTAATAAGTATTTACACCACTACAGTACCCGATGATGAAATATTAAATATGTTCTCAAACAGATCACCAAGGTTTAGGCTCAGTTACTGCAACATCTATAAGTACCAGTTCGAAAAGAGTCCAGAGTATCGCTTATGCTGGGTCGGAGGCTCTACCAGAGAACTAGTAATAGATTCTATTTCAGGAGAAATATAT